>JBOFLQ010000269.1:0-2710 GCA_051657945.1 Xenococcaceae cyanobacterium
GATGAATTCTACGAACAATGGTCGCCAGAAGATGACTATGGACTAGATACCGATCCATACGATCGCCAGATCGAACCCGAACAACCACCAGAATTAATTACATTAACCCTATTAAAAAAAGCGATCGCCACGCAAAATCCCGATGACGAAATCATGCAAGATTTTGGGGAATATGTGTTGCCCAACTTATTAAGAGTCGCGATCGGTTCGACGGCTAAAGGTGGTAAATATTTTGAGAGGAAAGAAAGAGAATATCTCGATCGACAACTTAGGGAAGGACGCGAAACTATAAAACAAATTAGTCGCCGTAGTGCAGACGATCAATCTCTTAATACTCATTTACTCAATGGACTTTTTCCCGCCAATGCGATCGAACAAAGATTAGAAGAATTAGATACAACCATTCAACGTCTGATTAAACCCAAACCACAAAGAAGACGATTTGCGATCGCGGGTTTTATTCTTCATGACTTTGAAAAATTCGATTACGATCGCTTTCCCTCTCTGCCAGAAAAATATAAGGAGGTAGATAAAGACAATATTCGCAAATTAGATATTTCTTCCCATCGAGAGATTATTTCAGTCATTATTGAAGAACTTGGACTCGATCGCTTCATCGATCCAGATAATTTGGAAACTTATAAAGAACACATCGACGACTTGCTTTACATTGCCTATAACGCAGAAGTAAAAGAAGGTGCAAACCTAAATACTTCTGAATATGGACTCGATCGATTAAATCTTAGCGGTCGTTTGTTAACTCAATTAGCAGATTTAGCCCGTATTGCAGATTTACTAGCATCGATAATAAAACACCCACAAGATGCTGACAACTCTTCTCTTCGCGGCGTGTTACACAGATTAAGCGATGGATATTTAGAACTGACTTACCATAGCATTGCTGAAAATCATGGTGTTCTCACTAATGTAATTAATAACGCTGTAATGGATGAGTTTACTAGTTTAAATACGCCAGAGTTTCAATATTATCAGCCATTACTATATTTATCTACTGGAGTAATCTATCTCAAATTAAAAGACGCACCAAAAGTTACTAAAGAAAATTTGTCCGATCGCACTATTAATAAAATCCAAGAACTTTGCGCGAATGAATTACAAACTCGTCAAAAAGGTTTTGTTCGCGAAGGTAAAGGAATGAAATATGCAGAATACTATGACTTATTTTTTAACGATATTGAATTAATGAAAATTGCGCTAGAAGCTGCTCAAAATTCAATTCGTAATAGTAAAGCAGAAGATCGTAGTAATTCTCTAGTTGCCTTTCAAAGCAAAAAAGTTCTTTCAGAAAAATATGATTTTATTTTTAAAAGCGATCTGAGAATCGATCGATTAGCAGAATTTGGGGATTTAGTAACTCGAAAAATTTGGGGTAGTCGAATTGAAAAAATCAAATTTTGGGCAAAGCAAAACAAACAAAAAGTCAATTTAGGAGAACTCGAATCGGGTAGCTATCTAGTCAATAAAATAGCCGAATATTGGGAATTAAAACAATATCTTCCTCAAATTGGAGAAATTCAAAATATCAATGAAAAAATTAAAGAACTCAAACTTAAAAATACGGGCGGATTGCCATTGGAATGGTACTATCTTGCCGCCCAATATATCAAACATCATCCTGGTTGCGAAGACATTCAAGAAGCAGGAAAACAACTAATTGAATGTGTCGAACCAATAATTACGCCAATTCTTAAACAATATCAAACCGATGAAGATGGTTGGGAAGATTTACGCGATTGGGTGAATCGAGTTGTGATGTTACCAGATTCTCAAGTCGGACAAACAGACAAGTTTTTAGAAGAATTAAATCGATATAACAGTGCCAAACAACAGCGACGCGGCAAACAATTAATCTGTTCTATTACCCATTCTGCATACACCGTCAAAGAACAGATGGAATCAGCAGTTTTATTTACACCGCAGGTTTACACCAACAAACAAATGTTGGGTGGTTCAAATGCCAAACGGAATATTTCTAGTATTGCTGCGATCGAATTAATGCTACGGCAAATTTTGATGAGTGAAACTCAAGAAGTTGGTAAAAAATTTGAAGATGGTAAATATCGCTATCTTTATTTATATCCTACTTACTATTTCACTCCAGAAACCAATCGCTTTTTACACGAAGCATACGATCGCATTCAACAAACTCGCTTTGATACGGGTTTGCGAAATCATTTTATTAGCAAGCAACTGCAAGCTAATTTTTCTCTAAATAGATATCAAACAGCAGGTTTATTTCAATTACAAACTAACGAAGAAAAGAAAGGAAAAATCTTTAGGCTTAACTACTCCGAAAAGCAACCCATGACATTCTATTTCATGGCACTACCACCAGAGAAACACGGTAAAAGTGACCCTACAGACACCGAATCTTGGGTAATGCCTACTTGGTTAGCTTTTGCTTTCCCCATGATTCTGGATGTCAAAACAGTAGTTTCTGAATCTCCCATTCCTCCCTTCATTGATGGTAGCGAATTCGAGCAAACGGTTTTTCTCGATAGTGCGCCGCAAGCATTCCGAATGCTTACTCAAGAAAGTCACTTTCGACTGGATTACATTTTGGAAGGATGGGAAAACAACGGCAAGAAATATTCAGCCCCATTAAATGTTTTGACTGCTGCCTATGCCATTCATTTAGATGTAAATGCCAACCTTCCTAAAAATCCCAACTGGGGCAGATTAACAGATT
>JBOFLQ010000270.1:0-20908 GCA_051657945.1 Xenococcaceae cyanobacterium
ACTTCAACCACCCGATTTAATTTTGCTAGATATTATGATGCCTGAGATTGATGGCTTCGATATCTGTCAGCAGCTTAAAGTTAACTCTTTAACTAAAGATATTCCCGTAATTTTTATTAGTGCTTTAAACGATTCCATAACCAAGGTACGAGGTTTTAATCTTGGAGCAGTTGACTACATTACTAAACCGTTTCAGCATGAAGAAGTTATATCTCGGATCGAGCTACATCTAAAAATACGTCATTTGCAAATAAGTTTGGAAAACAAAAATCAGCAACTCCAACAGATGACTGATGAGTTAGAAAAACGAGTGGCAAGAAGAACGACAGCATTATCTCGCTCTTTAAATGACTTGCAAAGTACGCAAACGCAGTTAAAGGAAGCTAATACTAAGTTAGAAAATTATTCTCGCCATTTAGAAATCAAGGTTTTTTTTAAAACTCGCGCTCTCAAAATAGAGCTTGAAGAACGCAAGAAAGCTGAAAAACAACTACAACAGAACCAAGCCAAGTTAGATTATATTCTTAATAATACAAACGCTTCAATTGCCAACTTTTTTCTCTATGACGATCTCTCGTTGAAAATTGAATACTATTCCGCAGGTTGTGAAAAAGTTTATGGCTACACTCAACTAGAGCTAATCGACGATGAAAAACTTTGGTATTCAAGGGTATTGCCAGAAGATTGGAAGACAAAAATCTTACCTGCGCTCGAAACTCTTTTTGCCCAAGATCGAGTTTCTGTTGAATACAGATTTCGTCGTAAAGATGAAAGTATTTGTTGGCTCTGTGCTAATTTAACCTCTCAACGAGATGAAACTAACAATTGTTGGCTAGTTACAGTTGTGGATGTGGATATTAGCGATCGCAAAAAAATAGAAGCAAATCTACGCCACAGCGAAGCAAAATTCCGTCAAATCTTTGAAAATGCCCCTCTGGCAATGAGAATTCTCGATTTAGAAACGATGCAGACTTTAAAAGCAAATCAGGCTGCTTGTCAACTTTTTGGTTATTCTCAAGACGAATTAATCGAACTTAATTTCACAAAAATCGTTCATCCCGACGATTCAAAATTCGATCGAGAATTACTCAAACAGATGATTTCTGGAGAAATTAACCGAATCGATCGAGAAAAGCGCTACATCAAAAAAACTGACGAGGTTATTTGGGGTAATTTAACAGCTACGCTAATTCGCGACTCAGATGATAATGCTCTCTATCTTCTGGCTATGGTCAAAGATATTACCGAACGCAAACAAGTAGAAAAACAACTGAAAGATTCCCTACAAGAAAAAGAAGTATTACTAAAAGAAATACACCATCGCGTTAAAAATAATCTTTATATTATTTCTAGTTTACTTTACTTACAAAGTAAAAATATTGAAGACCGCAAGGCTCTTAACAGTTTTCAAGAAAGCCGAAATCGTATTAGTTCGATGGCTTTAATTCATGAAAAACTTTATCAATCGCAAGATTTATCGAGTATCAACTTTGCTGAATATGTTCAAAATTTAGCTAAAGAAATTTTTCGCTCCTATGGAGTTAACCCTCATATAGTTCGCTTGCAAATAGATGTTGTCGATCTTTTATTAACTATAGATCTTGCCATTCCTTGCGGATTAATTATCAACGAATTGATTTCCAACTCTCTCAAATATGCTTTTCCTGGCAGCATCCAAGGCACTGTTTTTGTAAATCTTCAGCTCGATCGAGCCAATAATTACATTCTTACTGTTGGAGATGATGGTATTGGTTTGCCCGCAAATTTAGATTATCGAAATACAAAATCTCTGGGTTTGAGACTAGTCTCTAATCTCACCGAACAATTAGATGGCGAACTCGAATTAAAACCAGTCAAAGGAACTCTTTTTCAAATTACCTTTCCCAATAAGAAGGGGCTAGGGATTAGTAGCAAGTAGCGAGTGTGCCGCGTTTTTACTTATTACTTATTACTTATTACTTTTGCCCCTATCTCCTCTTCCTTTTTTTTATGTCACAAACTAAAATTTTCATCGTCGAAGACGAACAAATCATTGCCATGGGCATCGAAGCCTGTCTTATCTATGCTGGATATGAAGTAGTTGGTATGGCACCATCTGGAGAAAAAGCACTAGTCAAGATTCCTCAAACTCAACCCGATCTCGTTTTAATGGATGTTATGCTCGCCACAGACATGGATGGGATTGAAACAGCCGAACAGGTGTTATCTAGGTTTAATATTCCTGTCATTTTTTTGACTGCTTTTAACGATGATGCGACTCTAAAGCGAGCGCAAAACAGTAATCCTTTTGGCTATTTAATCAAACCCTGCGACGATCGCGATTTGATTCCTGCGATCGAAATTGCCATAGCCCGCCATCGATCGGAATCTGCCATTCGTTTGTCATTAGAAAAAGAACAAGAATTACTGGAACTAAAATCTCAATTTATTTGCATGATTTCCCATGAATTTCGCAATCCCTTGGCAACAATTATGTCTTCGCAAGAATTAATTGAATGGTCTTGTCAAAACGAAAATTATGAAAAAATTAACGTCTATAGCGATCGCATTGCTAAGTCGGTAACTAGAATCGAAACACTAATCCGCGATGTCTTAACTTTAGCTAAAACAGAGTCTCACGAGTTTAAATTCGAACCGCAACCTCTTAACTTAATTCAATTTTGTCAAGAACAAATCGAGGAATTAAAGCTCAGAGTTGATGATAAGTATGTGATTGAATTTGACTGTCAAAATTGTGGCGATCCTACTAAAGATAGTCTTTTTAATTTAGATGCTAAGTTACTAGAACATATTTTGGGTAACTTACTAACTAATGCCATTAAATATTCTCCTCAAGGAGGAACTATTTCTTTGATTGTTTCTGGTGATGTCAAAAACATTTGTTTTCAAGTTAAAGATTGCGGTATAGGTATACCCCTTGAAGCTCGATCGAAATTATTTAAGGCGTTTGAGCGAGCTAAAAATGTCGGTAAAATCCCTGGTACTGGATTGGGATTGGCGATCGTCAAACAATGTGTCGAACTACATGGTGGAAAAATTATTTTTGAAAGCAGTTTGGGCAAGGGTACGACTTTTACTGTGATTTTACCAAAGTAGGGAATAGGGGATAGGGGATAGATAGGGGCTAGGGGATAGGGGATAGGGGCTAGGGGCTAGGGGCTAGGGAATAGGGGCTAGGGATTAGGGGCTAGGGAATAGGGGCTAGGGATTAGGGGCTAGGGAATAGGGGATAGGGGATAGGGGATAGATAGGGGCTAGGGGATAGGGGCTAGGGGATTAGCTATCTATTTGCTGAATGCTTTTAGTCGATTCTTTTTTTGAAAATGATTAAAAATAAGCTTATTTGGGAATTTTAAAGATATAGCAATTAATCTTTAGATCGACTCATGTATAAAATTCTCATCATTGAAGACGAAGATACACTCCGCGAAAATATCGGAGATATGCTTCGCACTGAAAATTTTATTGTCGTCGAAGCAGAAGACGGTAGAGTTGGCATCCAGATGGCATTAAAAGAACGCCCCGATTTGATTCTTTGTGATGTGATGATGCCAGAAGTTGAAGGTTATGAAGTTCTTAACGAGATTATTCTTCATTCTGCAACTAATATGATTCCTTTCATTTTCCTGAGTGCCAAAACGACTAAAGAAGATTTGCGTATGGGAATGGATTTAGGTGCAGATGATTATTTAACCAAACCTTTTACTAAAAAAGAATTGTTGAGCGCTGTCAACACCAGATTAGCCAAACAAGAATTACACAAAGAACTTAACCTACTAAAACAAAAAAAAGATAGCTAAATCGATCGATTTGTAAAAACTTTAGCTAACAGTTAAATTTATGACTAAAATTCTGATTATTGAAGACGAAGATACCATCCGCGAGAATATTAGAGACATGCTTCGCACTGAAAATTTTATCGTTGTCGAGGCAGAAAACGGTCGAGTTGGCATTCAAGTGGCATTAGAAGAACGTCCCGATTTGATTCTTTGTGATGTGATGATGCCAGAAGTTGAAGGTTATGAAGTTCTCAGCGAAATTCGCCTCAATCCTACTACTCATCTAATTCCTTTTATTTTCCTAACTGCCAAAACCGCCAAAGATGATTTGCGTATGGGAATGGATTTGGGTGCGGATGATTATTTGACTAAACCTTTTAGCAGAAAAGATTTATTGAGTGCTGTTACTACCAGATTAATCAAACAGGTAGTAATTGAAAATGAGGCTCAAACAAAACTGGAGAATTTACGTTCTAATTTAACCCAAGCGTTACCTCGCGAATTTGGCAATCGACTCGATCGCATTTTGGGTTTATCTAGAATGCTGATGGAAGAATATCACACTTTAGAAGCAGATGAAGCTCTCGAAAACATCGAGCAAATTTATCAATCTGGAGAAATTTTATATAAACTGACTCGCAATGTTTTACTCTATTCGGAATTAGTCAGAATTGGTACCGATCCCGATCGAGTAATGGCGTTCAGAAATTTGCGAGAAGAATGCTTTATTAAAAAAATTATCGAACAAGTCGCCACTCAAAAAGCACAAGAAACAAATCGAATGACAGATTTGCAACTCAAAATACAGGAAGCAAAAGTCATAATTTCTTGGTCGAAAATCAAACGAATTGCCGAAGAGTTAATCGATAACGCCTTCAAATTTTCTGCTCCCGACACTCCCGTACAAGTTACTACCAGTTGTAAAAATAATACTTTCCATTTGTTTGTTATCGATCGCGGACGGGGAATGAGTGCAGAACAAATTAACAGTTTGGGTGCTTACATGCAATTTGGAATATCTCAAAGCGAAAAACAAGGTTTTGGTTTGGGCTTAACCATTACCAAATTGTTAATCGAACTTTATGGAGGTAATTTATCAATTGAGAGCATTTTAGGGCAATATACAGCCGTACACGTTACTTTACCCATCGGCTCTTGAAGAAGGCAGAAGACATTGAACGAAGGCAGAAGGACGGGGCTTTTAAACTGACGAGGAAACCTCGACAGTCAGCCCCTCCAGGAGGCAGAGGGCAGAAGGATCGATTGCAGTTCTATTCAAAAGAGCCAGCAATCGAAGCAAAGCTTGCTTTGCTTGCAGGGGGCATTAAACCCACGCTTGGTTGATGGAAAGAGGGATAACCAACATAAAGCCATCTGCGAGAATGCCATCTGCCTTCTCCTCGGCGGAAGCCTTGGTAAAACTTTCATTTGGCGATCGCACAGATTACCGATTACTAATCTTTAATTTCTAGTTTCCTTTGACTACAAGCTTTCCAGGAAAATGCCCAGCAAAACATTGACAGTATTGACATACTTAATCTATACTATCGGGCGTGTGAGGAGCGAACCAGTAAGGGAGCCGAGACGAAACACGGCAAGTCGTTGGCTCCCTTTCTGATTTTTAGCTTCCAGAAAGGTTTTAATTATCTCCTCTGTCGAGGAGAAGGCGTGACGTGCAGAGGGCAGGAGGCAGAAGGTTGACTTGTCGATTGGTAATTCAAACCCTGCATTCTGCTTGCCTTCTACCAAACTTGGGTTTAAGACCCCCGCCGATTGGCAAGGCGGTTGTGGCGAATCGCATTCGCCACCTTGTCCGCCGCAGTCTTGCGTTGTCGGTGGGTGCAATTGAACGACACACGCCTTGTCCTTTAAATTTTGTATTCCACCTTTTACCCGCACCTTCTGCCCTCTGCCTCCTGCCTCCTGCCTTCTATGAAGATTTATTGGTTTTTGAATAGAGAAAAGTTTCTACTTCTGTTGCATTTGGTTGGGCTGCGATCGCGCCTGGTTTGGTGGTAGTTAATCCTCCTACCGCACAAGCATAGAAGACTATATCTTTGGCAATTTTCGGGTTACTCAACTTTGAAATTCCTTGCAAACATAACTGATGCAGAAAACCAGCTAAAAAGGCATCGCCCGCACCAGTAGTATCTTGTACCTTGACGCTAGGAGGAGAAACTTTTCCTTCGTTGTCAGTCAGACAATAACTGACTTCGCCCGCACCTCTGGTTACTAAAACTCCTTCTACCGTATCGAGTTGATACGATATAGCTCCCGCGTCGGTAGTATCAAATAACCATTGAGCTTCTTCGTCGGTAAGTTTGAGAAAGTCTATATATCGCCAAAGTTGTTTGATTAAAGGTACAGCTTCATTAACATCCGACCAAAACATCGGTCGCCAGTTAATATCTAGCACAACTTTAAGATCGTATTGCTCTGCTAATTGTAGAGCGCGAAAAACGGCTGCTCTAGTTTCTGGGTAAGCAAGTTCTAGTGTGCCAATCACTAAATATTCTGCTTCTAAAAATAGTCGCTCTGGCAATTTCGATCCATTCAGGTAAGCATCAGCAAATCGATCTGCTGCCAAATCTCCAAAGCCAGCAAAAGAGCGATCGCCTTCTTCTGAAAGTAATACGTAAACTTTTCTGGTGTCTGCTGTGGGGTGAATCTGCACCCCTGTTGTATCTACTCCAATTGTTTTTAAAAGCTGTAGCAACTGCGTTCCTGGCTCATCTTTACCGATACAGCCAATAAAAGCGGCGGGCGTTCCCAATTTGACTAAAGCAGAGGCTACATTGGCAAGCGCACCGCCTGGGTAAGAAGTCCAAGACTGGACTTCAGCTAGCGATCTTCCAGGTCGATCGGCAAGCAAATCGAATAAAATTTCGCCTAAACAAATAATACGAGGAAGATTAGTCACGATCGATCGATAATAATCTCTACTTTTCTCCCCAGATTACACGCACTAGGATCGATTTTTAAATTTCTCCCCGAATTTCTTCAACAATGCCATCGCGCATAACTACTTCAACATTCATTTTCTTGACTAAGTTGTCCCCTTTGTCAAGACGAAAAACGCTTTCCATCTGCGCTTGAACGACTTCTTGTTCGAGTTCTAATAATTGCACTTGCTGTAGTTGCTGGAGTAGTTGGCTTTTTTTCTCTAAGGCTTCGTTTCTTTTCTGATTGACCTGAACTTGGATATTTTCAATTTGTTGTAGTACTTGTGGAGAGGGTGGTTTGAGGTTGTTTTTTTGAATTTCTTCAACGGTTCTTTGTGCTTGCATTTCTAACTGCTGCATTTGTCCGTCTAGTTGACCGATTTGTCCTTGTAGTTGTTGTTGAACTTCTTCTTTCCAGCGAGGAGTAACAATTGCTTTAACTGTAACTGGTCGTTTTAAAAGTAAGCCCGTTCCACTATTCATGACAATTTTCCTTATATTTATCCTTTGTCATTTGTCTACTTTGAGTTGTTGATTGTCAAGCGAAAGTTAGGGATTAGGGGATAGGGGACAGTAATGAGTAATGAGTAATGAGTAATGAGTAATGAGTAATGAGTAATGAGTAATGAGTAATGAGTAATGAGTAATGAGTAATGAGTTAACAGCCAATATTTACTTACTACTTGTTACTTACTACTTGCTACTTTTGCCCGGTGCAGCGTTGCCCCTTGCCCGTTGCCCTTTGCCCGTTGCCCTTTGCCCGTTGCCCGTTGTCCATTGCCCGTTGCCCCTTGCCCGATGCCCCTTGCCCCTTGCCCGATGAACCATCAACTAAACATCTTTTCAATTAATTGACCATAACATTCTGCTACTACGTTGCGTTTAATTTTTAAGGTTTGCGTCATCATGCCATTTGTTTGTGAAAATGGTTCGATTAATAGTTCGAATGGCCCGATCCGATCGTCGGGGCGATATCCAGGACGATTTTGCACTTCGCGATTTAGTTCCTGTCGAAACAGATCGAGAACGGCTTTATTTTTGAGGTCGCTAGTTTCGGCTTCTGTGGTGGCTGCTTCAAGAATATTTAAGTTTAAGTTTTGTTGCTGCGCCCATTGTTGCAGTGCTTCGAAGTTGGGAACGATCAAAGCACCCAGCGATCGCCGATCTTGTCCGACTAACATTATTTGGTCGATGTAGGGACTACGCAAACAAGCGTCTTCGATCGGTTGTGGTTCGATATTTTCGCCGTTGCTGAGTACGATCGTATCTTTTTCACGACCAGTTAGCACTAAATCGTTATTTGACGTTACCCAACCTAAATCGCCACTGTTAAACCAGCCATCGGCATCGATCGCCTTTGCTGTGGCTTCTGGTTTGTTATAATAACCTTCCATTACTTGCGGCCCTCGAATGAAAACCAAACCACGTTGACCTGAAGGTAAAGTGGCACGAGTTTCGGGATCGACGATGCGAATTTCAGTCTGAGGAATCGGCTGTCCTGACGAACCCCTCAAGTTGCGAGGGAGAGTTCGTGCATTAGTTACAGGAGCGGTTTCAGTCAGTCCGTAACCAACGATTAGGGGTATGCTGACAATTTCGTAGAAAGTATCTAAATATCCTGGCAAAGAACCACCACCGCTTACCAAAGTTTTTAGCTGTCCACCGACAGCAGCACGAATTTTTTGATAGGCGAGGCGATCGGCAAGTAAATGTAGGGGCAATCTTAAGGACGCTTGTAGTTTGGCAAGCAAACGTTCGCTACCAGATGCATCGAGGTGCAGTAAACTCATGTTTTCGGCAATGCGTTTGGAAATGATGTAGCGTTCGGAATTTTTGAGTAGAAAGCTGACTAATTTTTGGCGCGATCGCGGTTGTTCGCTTAATTGTTTTTGAATGCCTTCATAAAGCGATTCCCACAATCGAGGCACACCTATCATATATTGGGGTTTAAATTTTTGTAAGTCTTTTTTGAACGAACGAATGTTGGTATAAATAAGCGTACAACCGCGCGAAAGTAGAAAATATTCACCACTACGTTCGTAAACGTGCCAACTCGGAAGGATACTGAGGGCGCGATCGCCTGGTATTGGTTGCAGCAGTGTTACAAGTTCTCTTACTTGGTGTAGTAAATTACCATGGGAAAGCATTGCCCCTTTTGGTTGCCCTGTAGTACCTGAAGTATAAATTAAGGTTGCTAGATTTTGTTTGCTAGCAAATGGTGTTTCTAGCGCGCTTTTTTTTCCCAATTCCATCAATCGATCGAAGTTGAACAGTCGATCGCTATTTAATTCAGGCGTAGTTTCTGAAGACAGTAAAATTATCAGTCGAACTGGTAAGCTATCTATTTCTGGAGTAAGTTTATCGAGCGTTTTCAGGTCTTCTACAATTAAAGCGATGCTCTCGCTGTCTTGTAAAATATAAAGTAATTCTCTTCTTTCCGCACCCGCAGAACGAACCGCATTGGCAGCGCCAGCAGCCATGATTCCCTGGTCGGCGATAAACCAACGAGGACTGTTATCGGCAAATAGAGCGACTTTATCGCCCGAATTTATGCCTAATGCTTGTAAGGCGGCAGCAAAGGCAGAAATTTGTTGGTTTAACTGAGTGTAGGTAAGTTTTACCTCTGGCTTGCTATGTGGATCGTGAAGGGCAACAATATCGCCAAAGTTTTTTGCTGTCAGCGACCAAATTTCTGCTAGAGAATTTACTGAAGAATAATCGGTCAGGCGCTCTCGATCGCTCATCTTTTTATTATTTCTTACTTAAACTTAGAATGGTTAAAATTAAGCCTAAGATTAGCATATCAATCCTGCGATCGAGTAATCAATTAATTTTAAAGACGACCTACTACTAGATCGTCTCTTCAAAAACAGCTTAAATTTATCGACAAACATCACTACACTTTTAATTTTATTCAGCAATCCATTGACAAATTAATTTGCCATCAATTTGTTTCCATCGAGCAATTAATTTGGTTTTTTTACCACGGGCGACAAATGAGTTATTTTCTTCTCGCTGAATTTTTTCCTGAATTCGATCGACTAATTGCATAATAAATTTCCTCAATTCTACAGATTTATTAATAGGAAAATCGCAGTGTAATTATGCAAAATTTGTCGGCAATTGTTAAGAATTGTTCGGTGCAGAGGGCAAAAAAAACATTTTAAAAAGTAACGATTGTAAATTGTTTTAACCAAACATTTTTTAAGTTGCTTGTTGTTTGGTGAAGATTTTCACGACACAAGCATCGAGCAAACCTTAAGAAACTAAAATTGGTCTTAGCAGCAAAATTTTTTTGCCTTAATGCTTTTTTCTAGCACAAATAAGCACAAATAACAGTAGTAATTTGACTGAATTAGACAATCTTCCGCTCGATAGACAAAATCGCTTGAGTTTTCTGCCATACTCGACAATTGTTGCTTGTGGGGAGTGTTTTTTACTTCCGTCAGATCTCAAATGCGCCATCACTCAAATAAGTTCAAACTTTCTCAACCTAGCGGTATTGTAAGCTAATGCAAGCTTGTAATGCCTCCGCTATTTGTAAACAAACAATAAATTTTCGGTTTTTTTAAATTTTAATCTTAACATTTAATTTATTTTTGCCGAAAATAACTTAAGATTTTCTTTAGATTGTTTAATTCGAACAAAAGAATCTGTAACAAACTAGCAAAATATTGAAAACAATAACTGCTTTAGCAGTCGCAATTACTCGATATAGACGATATGAGGCATAATCTATGAACTCCTCAATTTTAAGAGAACTCTGGACTTTAATTGAAGACATTCAACCCCACGTTCTCATTCAACTTAACGAACAAGAATTGATTGAAAAAATAATCAAGCAACTAGAAAATAAAAAATCGCTCGATCGCAGTGAAAACGATCGCGTCAGCAATTACATTAGTTCAAAAATTTGCCTCATTCGGGACTTGGCAGAATCGAGACTGGAATTTGCGTAAGGGAACAGGAAATAGGAATTAGAAATGAACCGATCGATCTTTACTTACAGCGGAAAAAGTTTAACATGAGTAGGATTTAAGATCTTTTACTCCTGTTTAGCTGCTTTGAAAACTCGTTCTAGTTATTGGTCGCTTCTTCCTTACCTTCGTCCGCAAACAAAAACAATTACGGCTGCATTAAGTTGCACGATTGCTTTTACCATTTTTTGGCCGATCTTAGCTTGGTTGGCTGGACAAATGGCTCAATACATCGGTAATGGTGATGTTAACAGAATTGCCAGGCTTGCCGGAGTAGCTGCCATCGTCTTTTTACTTAGAGGTGCAGTACAATTCGGACAAGACGCTTTGATGGCAAAAGCTGCCTTGAAAATTGCCCTACAATTGCGTCGAGTTGTTTACGCACACTTACAAAAACTAAGCTTAAATTATTTTGAAACTGCCAAAACTGGGGATCTTTCCTACAGACTGACAGAAGATATCGATCGCATTGGCGAAGTCATTAACAAATTTTTTCACCAGTTTGTTCCCTGTATTTTGCAACTTTTGGCAGTACTGGGTTACATGTTTTATCTTAACTGGCAATTAACTTTAGCAAGTTTTATTATTGCTCCGTTGATGGCATTGTTAATCGGTGCTTTTGGCGAGAGATTGCTAAAGTTTTCTCGTCGCAGTCAAGATCGCATTTCCGATTTATCTTCTTTGCTAACCGAGGTATTTGGCGGTATTCGTTTGGTGCAAGCGTTTGCTGCGGAAGACTACGAATTACAAAGATTTACAGATTGCGCCGAACAAAATCGACAAGCGAAATATTTAGCCGAAAAAGTCAAAGCACTACAATTTGTTGTGGTTGGCTTTTTAGAAGCGATGAGTGTTATCTTTCTCTTTTTTCTAGGTGGCTGGCAAATTTCTCGTGCGAATTTAACGGGAAGTGAATTTGTTAGTTATGTAGCTGCTGTGGCATTACTCATCGATCCGATCGCCATCACTACTAGTAATTACAATGAATTCAAGCAAGGAGAGGCTTCCGTCGATCGGATTTTCGAACTCTTAGCCATTAAACCCGATATCATTGAAAAAAAAGATGCCATTTCGTTCGATCGAATCACTGGAAAAGTAGAGTATCGCAACGTCAGCTTTAGTTATTCTTCAGAAAAAACTATCCTCAAAGAGATCGATTTAATCGTCAATCCAGGAGAGACGATCGCGCTAGTGGGCGAATCTGGTGCGGGTAAATCTACTTTGGTTAATTTATTGCCCAGATTTTATAATATTAATAGTGGTGCGATCGCGATCGATGGTATCGACATTCGAGATGTTACTCTCAAAAGTTTAAGGCAACAAATTGGGATAGTACCTCAAGAAACCGTTCTTTTTTCGGGAACGATCGCCCAAAATATTGCTTTTGGTAGAACTGAATTTACTATTAAAGATGTAGAGTCGGCAGCAAAAATTGCTAACGCCCACCAATTCATTAGCGAATTTTCTCAAGGCTATTACACCTATGTTGGGGAAAGGGGCGTAAATTTATCGGGCGGACAGAGACAGAGAATTGCGATCGCCCGTGCTGTTTTGCTCGATCCGAGAATTTTAATTTTAGATGAAGCTACTTCTGCCCTAGATTCAGAGTCGGAAATGCTAGTTCGAGAAGCCTTAGAAAGAATTATGCGCGATCGAACCGTATTTGTCATTGCCCATCGTCTCGCTACCGTACGCCGCGCCGATCGCATTATCGTCATCGAAAAAGGGCAAATTATCGAATCGGGAACTCACGAACAATTATTACAACAAAACGGACGTTACGCTCGCTTTCACGCTCAACAATTTTACGATGCTAATTCGCACAGATAAGTCTGCTTCTTTTCTGACTAGTTACATGACTAACTAACAAGTAGTATTTGTTTTTACATCGATCTCACAAAATCCTCACAATTATTTTTTAGACTTAAATTATTGTCAGTAAAAACGATCTAGTTCTAATGAAGTTTTAATTGTGTCTTTGTGTAACTAGTTACTAGCTCGATATCTGTTCGAAATTAGTATCTTTGTAAGGGCTAAGCTCGTGTCTGTTTTTTATCTAACTAGCTTTGGTTTAAATAAGGCTCTCGTTTTGAATAAATCTAGATTGGAAGAGTATGAATCGTATATCGATTTAACTGTTCAAATCTTACAGAATCAAAACCCTCAATTGCTTTCTTTTCTCAAAGATTTTTTAACCTGTTTACCCAGCCCGAGCTACATCGAACAAATTTTAGCGATTGCTTTTAATAAATTATCTTTAGTCGATTTTGAAACATGTTCTTGGCTAGCAAACAATCCCAGTTTTTTAATGCCAGAACTAGACTTAGTTGAGTTTACTAAAAATTGCACTCAACAACACTTAGAAAACAATGGAGCAATTCTAAATCGAGATTTCAAGTTTCAAAATAAAGTTTGGCTTCATGTCAATCAAAAAGCAAAAAACATTCTAGAAAATTCTCCTAAAAATATAATTGTCAAAAAATATATTTTGTCGAGAAAAGAACCGTTTGAAGTAGAATTATCCATTCCTCAAAAGCTCAATAAAATACTAATCGAAAAACTGCTAATAATCTGTGAGCTTTAACAACAATTTTTTAAAAATTTAATCGATCCAAATTTAACTAATTTTAAAACAAATATTTATATGTTAGAGGTAAAAATCATGAATAATAATTGTCCTTGCTGCTCAACCCAAATGTTTCGTCATGCCCGCAGTCAAAAGGTGTATTGGTTCTGTCCATCTTGCTATCAAGAAATGCCGAATTTAACCGAGATAATAGTCGGTCGCAAACAAGAAAGAAATCAATTGGTTTCTACCAAATTGTTGCTCGAATTAAAACTTTCCGAAGCTAGAGTTTAAAAATAACTAATTTGTTTATTTCTTCTTTCTAATCTTGTTAAGCATTTAACAACATAAACTTAAAAAGTTTAGTTTATTGCCAATTTCATTTAAAGCATTTGGAGGTTACTCGTAATGGGATATCAAAATTCACTAGAGCTTTTATTGGTAGTGAAAGAAGAAGTAGATAATGTTCTTGAAAGTATTTATTCTACTAACTACGCTCGATATGTTATTGCTTCAGAATTGCGCTTGCAATTAGCTTATTATGTACTCGAACGTCTGCAAAAGAAAGCCGATCGCAATAGCGATAGATTGCGATTTATTTTTGGCTCTAACAAAATACCCGCTAGATCTCTAGAATTGCGGCTAGTTCTAGAGAAATTTATATTCGAAGCCCTCAAAGATTTTTGTCAGTTACAAAAAGAACCGATCGCGAGCAAACATGCCAGCAATTATAGTTCTAAGTTATCAGTACTCTCCAGAAAAGAACTTAATTAGCTACCATGCAATCTGAGTCGATCGCAAATCTTCTGGATTAATTTTAAATTGTTTCTCCCAAATACTTTTTCAGACAGGGCGAAAAAACTTCATAAATTAAAGTTAGAGGTTTGCGATCGTGCCAAAAGATATAGTGACGACCCCAAAAAGGGCCCGTTTCGCCAAAAGCACCCTCTAAATCGGTCGAGTTACCATAGTAAATTTTTTTAATATCTTGATACAGCTCCGTATGCGATCGCGATAAACTTTTACCGATCGGCAGAGAACGATTTTGAAGATATTCATCGACAAGATCGGCATTCCACCAAGAAGCCGCGTATAACAATTTTTGCCCAGAAGCAGTACGAAGCCAAACTTGTCTTCTTATTCTCGGTTCTGCAATAATGCGAACATCTGTTGGGGCTCCATCATCTTCTTCGCCGATTTTAGACATATCGATTACATCTACTTCTGTGCTTTCTCCAGTCAGAATTTGAAAATTTCTAGTAGGAGAACCATCGCCTAAAAGCACCATTTGCCAGACAGGGGATAATTGAGAATGAGGTAATCCTGCTTTAACAATTTCTTCCCCACCGAACCAGATTAGATCGAGAGCATGCCATTGGTTCGGCACGGTCTTACTATTTTTATCTTTCCAAATTGTAGTCAAAGCTCTTTACATAACTTAACTTTTCTTCAATTAAGATCTTAAAACAATTTTGTAATTAAAGCTCGCTATGATTAATTAATTAAATAGAGCAGTAAAGCAAAAATAAGCAGTCAATTTAATCAAACTAAAGTTTTTTATATTTATAATTAAGTATCTACAAACTTCTGCATTCTTGAGATAGATTGTAGTTTTGGTTTGCCTTAAACTAAATTAACGATTAAATTCCACCCCGAAAACCTTGTCCACGAAACATTCACTAATGTCTGTAAAGCCTGCAAAACACCGTAAAGAGCATGTTTTGATTATTACGGATGGCAAAGGACAAAAAGAAGTCATCCTTACCGAATCAGCGTATTCTTTAGGAAGAGGTCAGCAATGCGATCTTTGCCTAAACTCTCAATTTGTTTCCCGCCATCATGCTACTTTGATTAAGCGTTTACAAGAAGACGGTCAAGAATATTATCGCATTGTTGACGGAGATTCTGAGGGTAAAGTGAGTGTCAACGGATTGTTAGTTAACGGTCGCAAAGTTTTGTTTCACGACCTTAAAGAGGGTGATAAAGTTATTTTTGGCCCTCAAGTTTTTGCAGTCTATCAGCATCGCGAATACGATCTTTTTCCTACCATACCGCCTGACGATCCCTTCGATATTACTCTAATCGATCCAGCCATGATGGATAACGATAGCGATACCGACACCGATTCTGAAACAGAAGTATTGTGAATGTTGAAGCTTTTGCAGGATTAATCGGACAGCACAAGGCGATCGCATTACTCTTAGCGGCGATCGAACAAGATAAAATTGCGCCAGCATATCTATTTAGTGGTGCTTCTGGCATAGGAAAAAAAATTGCCGCTCGATGTTTTGGTAAATTATTACTGAAAAATACTTCCCAAACCTCGATCGAAAACCATCCCGATTATTTATGGGTAGAACCTACTTGCCAAGAAAAAGGAAAACTACTAACCAAAAAAGAAGCTGTTGCAGCAGGATTGGCTGTTAATAAAATTCGTTTTTTAATTCGCATCGAGCAAGTTCGCAACATAGTCGATAGCCTCAGTCGTCCTCCCCTCAAAGCACCGCGATCGCTGGTTGTTATCGAAGATGCAGAAACTATGAATGAAGCAGCAGCAAATGCTTTACTCAAAACATTGGAAGAACCAGGTAAAGCAACAATAATTTTACTTGCTTCTAGTAGCGATTCGCTATTACCTACTTTGGTTTCTCGCACTCAACGCATTCCTTTTCATCCTTTGGCAAAAGAAGATTTAAAACAGGTATTGCAGCAAATTGGCAGCCAAGAAATCCTCAACTATCCAGAAATTTTAGCACTCGCCCAAGGAAGCCCTGGCAGCGCGATCGCCATGTTCGATCGACTACAAACTATTCCTGAAGATTTATTAGAAAAACTCAGACAACCAATTAAAAACCCGCTATCTGCGATCGCCCTAGCCAAAGAAATCGATCGAGAATTAGAGATGCATACTCAGCTTTGGTTGGTTGATTATTTACAACATTATTATTGGCACAATTCGCATCAACCACACCTCATTGAAAACCTAGAAAACACTCGTAAATATCTTTTGAGTTACGTACAATCGCGTTTGGTTTGGGAGACTGCTTTATTGTCATTAGTTTAGGGCATCGAGCATCGAGTTACGTAATCATAACGACTACGAATAAAAGTTATAATTAGTAGATAGAAAGTAGCTCGATCGAACCGCGATCGATGAGAACAATGGCTAAACTAGCACAACGACGTTCGGAAAATATTAGCGGTAATTTTTACGTAGACAGCACTTGCATCGATTGCGATACATGTCGCTGGATGGCACCAGAAATTTTTAACGAAGTAGGAGAACAATCGGTCGTATACCACCAACCGAGTAATGAAATCGAACAGCTTAAAGCAATGCAAGCATTGCTATCCTGTCCGACAGCTTCGATCGGGACGGTAGAAAAACCAAAAGATATCAAAGTAGCACAACAAAGTCTACCGATTTTGTTAGAAGATAATGTCTATCATTGCGGCTATCATTCAGAAAATTCTTACGGCGCAGCTAGTTATTTCATTCAAAGATCGCAAGGTAATATTTTAATTGACTCGCCTCGATATGCCCCTCCTTTAGTGAAAAGATTGGAAGAAATGGGGGGAATACGCTATTTATATTTAACCCATCAAGATGATGTAGCCGATCATCAAAAATTTCACGACCATTTTGGCTGCGATCGCATTCTTCATGCTGACGATATTACTTCAGATACCAAAGAAGTAGAAATTCAGCTTGAGGGTGTCGATCCAATCCAACTGAGTGAAGATGTTTTAATTATTCCAGTACCAGGACATAGTAGAGGACATACGGTGTTGCTGTACGACCAAAAATTCTTATTTACAGGCGATCATTTAGCTTGGTCGAAATATCTCAATCATCTTTATGCCTTCCGTGCCTACTCCTGGTATTCTTGGACAGAACAAGTGCGATCGATGGAGAAATTAGCAAACTACTCTTTTGAGTGGGTATTACCAGGACATGGTCGTCGTTTCAGCAGCGATCGCGCCACTATGAAAAAACAAATGCAGATGTGTTTGGAGTGGATGAAAAACTAAGTCGATCGCTAAAATAGCTAAAAAAGCTGGAAAATTAAAGATTTTTCCCATGACAAAGATAATTTTAGATAATAGCTTATCTACCAACTTCCAAATAGAAATTAGAAACAATATTCAATCTATCCCTGAAGGTAACACTTCAGGCAAAAACCTATTTTATAGCTTTGAATTTTTTTCTGTATCTACTGGTGAAACGGTTCATTTTACAAACAATCCAGCAATCGAACATATCTTTGTCAGAATCACAGGAAAATCTGCATCGAACATAGATGGAATTATTAAAGCAGAAGGTGCAGCCAATTTATTCTTGTTCGATCCCAACGGCATTGTCTTTGGTAAAAATGCGCGCCTTAATATTGGCGGTTCGTTTGTTGGCAGTACTGCTAATAGTCTAGAATTTGCTGATGGAAATCGATTTAGCGCTAAAAATCTAAACACCAAACCAATGACAGCAAGTTATCCGATTGAATTGGGATTTTTGGAGAATGAAGGGGGCGCGATTTCAATAAATGGTAAAAGTGGTCAAATTATACCTAGTTTTAGCTTTTCCCCAACCAAAGTGAGTCATTCCCCAAAAGGTTTATTTGTGCCGCCAGGTAAAACATTAGCCTTAATCGGAAATGAGATCGATATCAATGAAGGAAATCTTGCTACAGAGGATGGACAGATCTATTTGGCTGGTGTCGGTTCTGGTTTTGTTAGTCTAAAAAAAACAGAAAGGGGAATGGTTTTCGGATTCGATCGCGCGATCGCCGATCGCGATATTGCGATCGATCGACTTTCGTTACTCGATGCCAGTGGTGAAGGAGAAGGAACAATTTCTTTAACTGGCGGCAATGTTACTATTTCTGATGGTTCGCTTCTGTTGATTCAAAACACTGGCAATGTTCGATCGGGTTATTTAAACATAAATGCTACTGAATGTTTGAGTCTTTTAGGAACTTCCTTAGATGGTAATGTATCTAGTGCGATTCGATCGGAGACATTGGGGACTGGAGATGGAGTTAATATAAACATTCGGACAAAAAAGCTTTTGCTTCGAGATGGAGGAAGAATAGGTACTACTACTTACAGTGATGCTTCTGGAGGTACGCTGACGATCGAAGCCACAGAATCAGTACGATTACTTGAAAATACTGCTGTAAATCCCGAACGTCAAAGTTATCTAACTAGTTCGATCGCTGCTGGTACGTATGGAAATGGAGATGCAGGTTCTCTTCATTTATCTACTTCTGAGTTAAAAGTTACCGATGGAGGAATAATTGTATCTTCAACTGTTGGCAATGGATCGGGAGGAGATATAACGATCGATGCAGATTCGATCGAAGTTACGGGTTTAAAGCCACAGAGAACTACTTTTAGTTCCATATCAGCATCTTCTGTTGGCGCTGGAAATGCTGGGACTGTAACGGTCAATACTTCTCGATTGCGACTAACAGATGGGGCAACATTTAGTTCCTCGTCTTTTGCCACTGGAGATGCTGGTAGTTTGACAATTAATGCCTCTGAGTCAATAGAAATTAGTGGCCGACAAAAAAATGTACCGAGTCGAATCAGAACTTCTGTGTCAACTACAGATAGTAATGTTGCCCAAAATCGGTTGGGACTTCCTGAAACAAAAAGCGGTAACGCGGGAAATATAACGATCGACACTCCTGTTTTAAAAATTGATTCTGGTGGCATCATCAGCGTCAGCAATGAAGGTACGGGCAACGCAGGAAATTTAAAAATTAATGCCGAATCTATTAGTTTAGACGATCGCAGTAGGATTGATGCCGATGCAGCTAAAGGCAAAGCAGGAACGATTCAAATTAAGTCTAGAAATTTATCTCCTTCTGCTCGTAACCAAATTACTGCTAGATCCGAATTTGGTATTAATGGTTCGATCGCATTTTGAAAAATGACTAGTAGAGATGTTTCGGGTAAACATCTCCACACAAAGTTTACTTACTTATATCGTAAGGTGGGCATTGCCCACCTTACATCTGGTAGCTTATTTATGACGAATATATTCGTAAACGTCTTCGTATTGTTTTCCTGGTTTGTTCCAAGAATAATCACATTTCATGCCATTAACGACAAGGTCTTGGAATTTTTCGGGAGCATGATACCAAAGATCGATCGCTCGTTCTAAAGCCGATTCTACAGCACGATTGTCAGATTCAAAGAAAACAAAACCATTGCGTTCTTCTAGTTGACGATCGGTATTATAATCGTAGTCAAATACAGTATTGAGCAAACCGCCAACACCTCGGACAACTGGAACAGTTCCGTATTTTAAACCAATGATTTGAGTTAATCCACAGGGTTCGTATTTGCTAGGAACGACAATAATGTCTGCACCAGCATAGATAAGATGAGCTAATTCTTCATTAAAACCGAGTTCTAAATGACAGTTGGGATTATGGTTTAAATGATTTTTTTCGTGTTGAAACCAATCATTAATTTTTGATTCGGTTGCTGCACCTAAGAGAACGAATTGCGCTTTCTTACTCAAAGAAAAATAAATAGAATGATGTACTAAATGAACGCCTTTTTGATCGTCCAAGCGACCGATAAAAGCGACGATCGGTTTATCTGTATCTTCTAATAATAAACGGTTGCGAAGGATTTTTTTGTTTCTTTCCTTACCTTCAAGTTCTTCTGGAGTGTAATTAAAGGGAAGGTGGCGATCGACTTTTGGATTCCAAACATCATAATCGATTCCGTTGAGAATGCCGCCATATTTGTCTTGGTGAATTTGCAAAGTGCTGCCCAAACCATAGCCAAACTCACCGTAATGTGCTTCCCATGCGTGATGTGGTGACACGGTATTGACATAATTGGAGTAGACGATACCCCCTTTCATAAAATTAAGCGCAAAGGGGTTAAAATTATCACGCAGGCGATCGTAATGGAAATAATGAGATTCGTTATTTAAACCAGTCGCCTGAAGAACCTCCGCTCCTGCAATGCCTTGATGTTTGAAGTTGTGAATGGTGTAACAAACTCTTTGATTCTCCATGCCATGCCATCTGTACATCTCAGCCAGCATTACAGGAACTAAACCAGTTTGCCAATCGTGACAGTGAATGATGTCGGGGCGCTTGTTAGATTTTAGCAAAAATTCCAAGGCTGCTTTACTAAAGAAAGCAAATCTCATGTTGTCGTCTGAATCGCCGTAGTATTTACCCCGATGGAAGAAATTATCGTCACAGTGGGGTTCGATAAAGAAACAAAGTACGCCGTGAACCCAACCGCAATGGACAGTACAATTAATCGCCCCTCCATACCATGGTACGCTCAAATCGCGATAAGCTTCATGCAATCCCCAAATATGGTCGTAGCGCATACAATCGTATTTGGGAAGGATGAGTTCGACACAATGTCCCCGAATTTCTAATTCTCGACTGAGTCCGTAAACAACGTCGCCCAATCCTCCTGCTTTGATGACGGGGGCGCATTCTGAGGCTATTTGTACGATGTACATGTCCACTCCTTAAAAAAAATTTACATATATTTTTTTATTCTTTCTATTGAAGCAAATAATTTACATTTCTGTTTGGTAAGTTTGTTTTCATCTTGGCAATCGCTTCTGCTGCAATTTCCAAATGAAGAGAAAATTCTAATTTT
>JBOFLQ010000271.1:0-12993 GCA_051657945.1 Xenococcaceae cyanobacterium
CGCGAAGGCTTTTTGGAGATTGGCGATCGCAGTAACGATCGCAGTGTCGTCATAAAGAGGCGATCGAGATTTGTTAGCGTTTACAAGAAAATAAGAGCGACGATCGCGTCAAAATCGATAAGTAAAACCCAATGAAACTACAGGATACACGCTGAAATCGTCGAGTTTGTCTTTGAGTCTGTTAGTTTCTCGATCGAGAGCTCGATCGACTTCATTAATAACAATCTCGTTACCGCGAGCGGCAGCGCCAAAAGTCGGACTGAGACTGACTTGTGGCGAACCAGCAAACATTACCCCCGCATTAAACCAAAAACCCAATCCCTTACCACGCCCGGCAGGGTTGCCCCAACCGAGTCCGACGTAGGGTGAAACATCGTTACCAAATTCAATGTCAGCGTCTACAGATCCTAATTCTTCGGAACTAAAAGTTCGATCGCCAATCTCGATTCCGCCTGCAAATGGTCTTCCTATGCCTTCTGCGGTATTATCATTAAATATCAAACCAGCACTAATTCTAAAATCAGAACCGCCAATGTGATAATCGAGAATCGTTGAGACGTTAAAAATATTTAAATCTCCTGCATAGGTAACTTCGGTTTCGTCAACATCCAAAGTAGTTTCAAAGCCGTTAACCCCTATTCTAGCGTTGAGATCGGGAGTAATCGCCGCTACCAGCGCGCCACCCACACCGAGAGTACTAACGTCGGCAACAGCACCCCATCCCGTCTGATTTTCGTCGGTACGAACCTTTTCTACATCTAAAGAAGGTTTTAATTGTTGGGCAATTTCGGGTGATTCCTCCTCGGTACAAACAGAGTTGTTGAGATAATTTCCACAAAACTCACTCAGTCTAGTATCTGCAAAATAAAAGTAATTTTCGGTTTTTAGTTCGTCTTTGAGCAAATCGGCAGCTCGAGCGCTCGATATAATGGTTCGAGCGCTTTGGTTTTCCAATTGTTGCGATCCTTGGACAATTTCTGCCTTGACTTCATCGGCGAAGATCGCGATCGAAGTCAAGCTAATCGCAGCCACAATTGGAGAAATACTAAACTGATATTTATCGATCGCCACAATACTCCTCTAACTCACTTGAAGGTAGTTAAATCGAAAATATCGATACTTTCAAAAAATATCGCAAACTCAATAATTTTTCGGTAATTTTGACAAGCTTTCCCAACAAAATTAATTGAGCGGGAGAGTATTAATGCATTCTGTCTATTGTTCGATATTGAATTGCTTCAGCTACATGATGGCTTTTTAAGTCTTCATCACCTGCTAGATCGGCGATCGTCCGCGATACTTTTAAGATGCGATCCATTGCCCTGGCAGACAGTCCTAATTTGCGAATCGCACTTTCTAAAAGATGGCGACTAATTTCATCGAGTTGGCAAAACTTACGCATTTGAGACGATCGCATTTCTGCATTGCAGCTTATTTTTAATTCTTCTTTGAAGCGTTGGTTGGCGCGATCGCGTGCATCAATAACTCTTTTTGCGATCGTTTTAGAATTTTCTCCCGTTCCTTGTGCTGTCATTTCTTCTGGTTTGAGGCGATTGACAGCTACTTGCAAGTCTATTCGATCCATTAAAGGGCCAGAAAGTTTAGCCCAATACTGTTCTCTCTGTCTGGGGCTGCAAGTACAAGCTTGTATTGTATCGCCAAAGTAACCGCAAGGACAGGGGTTTGTGCTGGCAATTAAAGTAAATCGAGCGGGAAAAACTACGGATTGACGAGTACGGGAAATTGAGACAAATCCATCTTCGAGTGGTTGTCTTAAAAACTCCAAAACGTCGCGTTTAAATTCTGTTAGCTCGTCCAAAAATAACACACCTTTGTGAGCTAATGATATTTCGCCAGGACGGGGAAAACTACCACCTCCAACCAAAGAAGGGCCAGAAGCAGAGTGATGCGGACTGCGAAAAGGTCTTTGTTTGAGTAAAGATCCACGCTCTTTTAACAATCCTACTACAGAGTGAATTTTTGATACTTCAAGTGCTTCAGCAAATTCCAGTGGTGGTAAGATACTAGGTAAGCGCCTTGCTAACATAGTTTTACCGCTTCCAGGCGGGCCGACAAAAATGAGGTTATGTCCTCCAGCAGCAGCAATTTCTAAAGCGCGACGGGCGTGAGCTTGTCCTTTAACATCTTGCAAATCGAGAATTGATTCGAGCGATCGCGAATTAGATTCGGTAGGATCTAATTTTACGGGTCGATAATTTTCTGGTTGGTTGAGAAAATCGGCAACTTCTTGCAAATTATTTAAACCATATACCGAAATTTCTCGAACGACAGCAGCTTCTCGAGCGTTAGCAACAGGAACTACTATTCCAGCAATACCCAAATTTTTAGCAGCAGCAGCGATCGATAAAACTCCCGTGACGGGGCGAAGACTACCGTCGAGTGAAACTTCGCCTAAAAATAAATAATCTCCCAATAAAATAGGATCTACTTGTTCCGATGCTGCCAAAACACCAACAGCGATCGGTAAATCAAAACTAGGGCCTTCTTTTCTTAAATCGGCAGGAGTCAAGTTAATAACTATTTTACGGGGAGGAAAAGCAAAGCCAGCGTTTTTTAGGGCAGCTTTAACCCTTTCTCTCGATTCTTGAACGGCGGTATCGGGCAAACCGACTACAACCAGTGTTGGCAAGCCTCCAGAAACATCGACTTCTACCCCAACCTTGACCGCATCTATCCCAACGATCGCCGCACTCCAGACTCTTGCCAACATAAATCAGTTCTCAATAAAATCGACCGATCGCCACCAGTATATTCTTTGCTCGTGCGTCTATCTAACCGCAAATTCACCCATTTTGCGATTCTCATGTGCCGATAACTCGCTTTAAAAATTCGTTGTAATTTTCTAACTTCTGAGTTGATAAGCTAAAAATTATCTGTCGAATTCAATTTATTTACACAAAATTTTATGCATATTCATCAACTCGAACAATGGCAACACTCTCATTACTTTTTAATCAATCGCGATCGCGCAGAGAAAAGAACTAAAATCGTTATGGTATTTACGGCGATCGCTATGGTTGTTGAGATTGTAGCTGGGACGATCTTCGGTTCGATGGCTTTGCTTGCCGATGGGTGGCATATGGCAACCCATGTGGCTGCCTTCGGGATTGTCGTTTTTGCATATCAATATGCCCGAATTCATGCCAATAACCCTAAATATACTTTTGGCACTGGTAAAGTCAGCGTCCTTGGAGGTTTTGCCAGTGCGGTTGCGCTTGCAGTTATTGCTTTGTTAATGGCGCTTGAATCAACACTTCGTATTTTCCAACCTCAAGTTATTCAATTTAATGA
Organism: Xenococcaceae cyanobacterium; assembly: GCA_051657945.1. Lineage (GTDB taxonomy): Bacteria > Cyanobacteriota > Cyanobacteriia > Cyanobacteriales > Xenococcaceae > CAZJTL01. Next base: position 3,313 of record JBOFLQ010000271.1, read on the forward strand.
GGCGATTGGTGTCGCCGCTATTGGGTTGTCAATCAATCTAGCAAGTGCTTTGTTGTTGCAAGATAGTCACGAACATTCACACCAACATCACGACCATCACGATAGTAACCTGCGTGCTGCTTACCTTCACGTTTTAGCTGATTCACTAACTTCTGTATTGGCGATAGTTGCTTTATTTGCTGGCAAGTTTTTGGGTTGGATTTGGATGGATGCTTTAATGGGCTTTGTTGGTGCAATAGTAATTGCCAAATGGTCTTATGGTTTGATTGGTGATACTGCTTTACTGTTGCTTGATGGCGCAATCGATAAACAAACTAAGTTGGCGATCGTCACGGCGATCGAACAAGATGCTGATAATCGTATTACCGATTTACATGTTTGGTACGTTGGTCAGCATCATTTGGCAGCTACAATTTCTTTAGTTACTCATTATCCTCAAACACCAGAATATTACAAAAACCTACTTTCCTCTATTACCTCTCTCAATCATGTAATTGTTGAAGTTAATCATTGTAATGGACAACCTTGTATCGATCTCCAAGTAGCTTAGCACCCTAAGACTCGGTACGGCGCGCTTTCGTCAATAATGATGAACCTCACGGCGGCTATACAAATCTGAGGAGACCGTACTATTTTGCCGCCTTAGAATTGACGCGCCTTATAAAATTGCTCATGATAATAGCAAAATCTAGCAAAAACGAACTAAATATGAGCGATACTATTTTTGGCAAAATTATTAATCGCGAAATTAAAGCCGATATAATCTACGAAGATGAGTTAGCTTTAGCTTTCAGAGATGTTGCCCCACAAGCACCCATACATATACTGGTCATTCCTAAAAAGCCGATTCCGCAAATATCTCTTGCAGAAGATGGCGATCGCGAACTTTTGGGTCATTTATTATTAGTTGCCAAAAAAGTTGCAGAACTTGCTAATTTAAAAAACGGTTATCGCATAGTTATCAACGACGGCAAAGATGGCGGTCAAACTGTGTATCACCTACATTTACATATTTTAGGCGATCGCCAGATGAAATGGCCTCCAGGTTAGTATGCTGCGTGTAGGGTATGGGGGGAACGATGGCTTTCGAGAGTATGTTTTCGATCGAATCAAAAAATTCAAGCTTATCGCCAACCCCGACCGAACAATAGCTGCTACTAATACCAATTTTCTAATTGTTCGAACCAATTTTGGAAAACTGTAACAATTTGAACTCTTCTTCTTTCAAAATTGGCGGCAATACTAATTAAAATAATGCCAGCTACTAATCCTATTATCCATTTTAAAAAAGAGTATTTAAAAACTAATACAAACGCTTGATAAAAAACTGTCATTATCAAAGTTATCGTACCAACAAAAAGAAAAGCCCTAATCTTTAAACCCAAACCAAAAAAGATTAATAAAAAACTAATGATACTCGGAATAATTCCTGTATCTTGATGGAATATTAAAGCGATCGAACAAATAATACTACTAGCAAAGATACGCAAATAATGACGTTTTTTTCGCTGTGCGGGAGTAATTAAATAAGAATCAAACTGAGCGACATAGAATAAAGATAAACTAATAATTGAGGCATATAAAAGAATATTTGTGAAATTATTTTCGACTAAAAACTTAGTAATGCCCCAATCGATAAACCACAAACTTATGTAACTCCAACGAATATTTCTTTGTCCGATCGCAATACGGGCATAAAAAGCAGCGACTACTAACAAACTAAAATAAGAAATATTTTCTACTGTCAACAAAGCTGTTACTGCTGGCATAGCTAAAGCAATTCGATGCCAGGGAGTCGATCGCCAACCCCAACTTTGCCAAGGCATTTGATAAATAGTTAAAGCGACCAGACAAACTAACATTGCCCGCCAGGGATCGAGTATGCTTAATTGCGTCCAAATCAAACGAGCATAGACTGTTGTAGCGGCTATCTCTACCAATCCGACATATACCCACCAATCGGATTTAGTGTTTTTATCTCTAGCTTGAACGATCGCGTAAGCACCTAAAATCAAACTAACGGTTACACTTACTGGTGTTAAATGCGCCGTACTTTCAATCGCTATTCCTGCCGCAATTATTTTAAGAATGCTACCAATCGCCCAATGAATATGCGCGACAATAACAATTTCTTCGAGACTGAGATTAAAAAGGGCAAGATTTCCCCTTTTACCAAGGCTTCCGCCTTGGAAGGCAGAAGTTCGAGGGCAGAGGGCAGAAGGTTTGATTTGTCCTTGTTCCTTCTCACTTGTGGGGTATGCGCCCCCGCCATAATCTTTGATTTGGCGGTCTTCAATTGCTGGCTCAACTGAATCCCACGGAAATTGCTCCTTCTGCCCTCTGCCTTCTGCCCTCTGCCTTCGTTCAATAAATAGTAACGCAAAGATTCGATATATAAGTGCGATCGCGGCGGCGACAATGGCTAAAATAGTAAAACCATCTGCTAAACTGCCTCCAGATGCTTGCAACATTTGATAAATTACAAGTTCGTAGACAGCAACAGAAATAGCCGCCACGGACAAATATGTAATTCCTTTCCATTTTCTGTGGCGATCGCCTACGCCAATGCCCGTTATCGCTGCACCAAGAGTAAGCAATCCCGTGTAAGCTGTAAAATCACTCGATCGCCACAAAACACCGAGCAAAGCATATAGTAAGGGTATTAAATTGAAGCTAGTTAATTCTGCAAAACGCAATCGCGACGATAATAACCAACTAGTAAAGATTAAACTAAATAATCCCAGCCCAATATTTACGGTAGAAAGAATTAGATTTGAATAATTAGCAATCGCAATTGCTTGAGCGACAAAAATTTCTACCGCCCAAGCAACACCGTATGCAGCAAGATTATTTGGTTGTCGCCAATAACGATAGATAATACCAATACCAACTAAAAGGGCTGCAACTAAAAATTGCCAATTAGATGTCATTTCTTATCTACCTCTGAAGCTACTGAAGCTTCTAATTTAAGCTTTGTCAATCCAGCGTACGAAAACAAAGAGAATAATCATTAAAATAATAATGCCCAGAAGGATAGCGGTTATTATTTTCATCCCCAAAACATAAGTAACGAGCATTAGGACTAGATAGGGACAAGCTAAACTAATACTAACCGCAACTATTTTGGTCGGTGTCCAGTTGACATCTTCCCAATCAGTGCCTATGCTTCCTCTTCCACCTCTACCACTATTTGCTAGAGGATCGGATTCTCTTCCAATAGATTTTCTTGATGAGCTTGAAAACTTGGGAAACTTTAAATCTGGAAATTCTTCTTTGTGGTTGCGTTTTGGCTTGGTCATAAACTTAGTGCAAACGAGCGTTCAATTTTTCAAGCCTAATCTAGTCGCAAAGATCTAATTTCGGGTAGAGTCCAGCAACGATCGATATTTTTTCTTAACTTTTAAAAATTGAGATTACTACTTTTCCCTACTCCGATCGCGCAGCCTGCACGGAGACGCTAATTTTTATTTTTCTAATCCCTCTTTAAACTGTTCGACAACTTTGTTTAATCCCACCGAATTAGAAGCTTTAAATAACAATCGATCCCCCGATCGAACTATTTTTTGCAATGCTGTTACCAATTCGTTGCGATCGCGCAAGGTTTCTGTAACAACGCCTTTAGCACCATCGACAATTGCTTGAGTTTCTTCGTCATCGATTAAGACAAATAAGCGATCGATCCCTAATTCTTTTACTTTTTGTCCGACTCGCTCGTGATATTCTACCGATCGATCGCCCAATTCTTTCATCGTTCCCAATACGGCAATTTTGCGATCGCCTGGAGTCTCTTTAAGTAATTCTAGTGCGGCTAGCATCGACTCCAAACCAGCGTTATAGGTTTCATCGAGAATGACTAGATCGTCAGCTAGATCGTAACGTCTCGCTCTTCCTTTAGGCAATTGAACGGATACGCCGTTTTTGAGAGTACTTAAATCGATATCTAAAATTTTGGCTACGGCGATCGCTGCTAGATAATTTAAAGCATTATGACGACCTGGTAGAGGTAAAGGTAAATCTTCTCCTTCTACTCTTATCGAGTGCGAATCAATTAATTGTCCCTTTAAATCTCCTCCATCTAAACCATAAGTAATCGTTTCTCCTTGCCAAACTTTTGCTGCTGTATCGATTAAAAGTTGATTATCGTGATTTAATATAGCTATGCTAGACTTGGGCATTTCTGCTAGCAATTCGCATTTGGCTTGGGCGATCGCTTCTTCCGAACCCAATCTACCGATATGTGCAGTTCCCACATTAGTTATTACGGCAATAGTAGGGCGCACAATTTGCGTTAACAAAGCAATTTCTCCTCTGGCACGCATTGCCATTTCCACAACAGCATATTGATGGTGCGATCGCAACTCAAGTAAGGTTTTGGGTACTCCTATTTCATTGTTGTAATTTGCCTCGGTTTTGAGTACGTTTCCTGGCGTAGGGGCAAGGCAATGCCTTGCCCCTACGACGGCGGCGATTAATTCTTTAGTTGTGGTTTTGCCCACCGAACCAGTGATACCAATAACAGGAATGAAAAAGCGATCGCGCCACCAACGAGCGATTTTCTGGTAAGCCTCTAATGTATCGCTAACGATAAACTGAGGAATATCGCGATCGGGGTTTAAAGCTAATTGACGAGAAGTAATCAGCGCGATCGCACCTTTGGCAATAGCAGTTTCAACAAAGTCGTGTCCGTCAAATTTTTCTCCTGTTAAAGCTAGAAATATTTGTTCTTTTTCTAGGGTACGAGTATCGGTTGCTATTCCGATTGCTGATTTATCTGTCAGATTTACAGATGAATCTAAATTAGTCGAGTTAATAATTCGATCGAGTTTATTTAAAGGTATTGACATATTAAGTTTGTTTGTTGGGCAATGGGCAATGGGCAATGGGCAATGGGCAATGGGCATTGGGCATTGGGCAATGGGCATAGCTATTGCTTCCCACCCTCCCCACACCTAAGGCACGGATAACGAGGTTTCCTCGTTATACAAAGTGCCGTCCCACATTCCCCATACCTATTTTTTATCCTTTATTCCCTTAATTTTGTTTCAAGTTTTTATCAAATTAATTTAATTCAATTTAAGTGTTTCAACGTATTTTTTGAGATTTAGTTATTATTTACTATTTCGGAAATTAAGTAGGTACGGCTATTGTAAAGCGCAAATTGCTTGTTCAAAAATTTATAGTTATTTTAGTTAACCAAATCTAAAATATTGAAATATATAAATAAAAATATTTTTAAAATTTTAATAAAAAACATTCGGGAGAGAGAAGAGACGATCGTGAATCAATTTAGCAACAGCTATCATTTACAGGACAACAAACAAGAAGAACAAAAATTGTACGACCATTTTCTTCAATGCGTACAAAACGAATCTCCCGAACAAATTCTTGAGAGATTTCAGGATTTGTTTGTCAAAGGAACGGGATACAGCGACAACAATATCCGTTTGAGTTTGGAAAAAATAGTTAGTTCTAAATCTGCCGATTCAGAATTTAAATTTATTCTCAATCGTTGCTGCCATATTATCATTAACCGTTGGCAGATGCAGCCAAATCTAAAGTCGTTTATTCCAAAATTAATCGCACTCTTTGACGAAGCTTTACCCGTTGGTAACGTCCACTCTCGCACAGCTAAGCGTATCAGAATTTTGATGCGAGATTTTACAAATACCGAACAACATATCAAGTTGAAGCGCTTGGGACAATTAATTCGTCAAACCAGCGAAGGCGAATCTAAAGATAAACAATATAATTATGTTACTGGTGGTAGTGTTCGAAGTGGTTCGATTACTGGTAGTAATCAATCTGTTGGCGGTTTAATCAAACGCTATCCTTATTTGCACCAACATTGTTTGCTTGGCGAAGATAGTACCCACGAATCTCAACAAACCGTACAGCAAATTCAAACCAAAATTCAGCACCAATATGAAGTTAATCTTTCTCATTACGTTACTTATCGAGTGAGGTTAGTTAAAGCAGTCAAGATGAGTAAGTTGGCAGGAGAAAACCAACAAATTTCCCTAGCAAAACTTGAAAAAGTTAAAAATCCGACTTTACTTAGCGATCGCGAGTTAGATGGAGCAATCCATCATTTTATCGCTAAAGTCGATCGAGGTTGTAGCTATCGAGATTTATCGAAAAAGTTTTTACTTCACAGTCAACAACTTCCTAATTACAAAATATTTAAAGAAGATTTGTTTGAATATTTAAAAATTGAATCTCAATACGGACAAAATCGTTTCAACGAAAAACTTCACAAACACTTGCAACATACCCTAGCTGACTGTCATTCACAAAAACTCAATGAATTTTTGATGATGCGTACTTGCGCTCAACTATTTAAATTTTTAGTCGTTGATAGCCCTCAGTTTCCCGATCACTATCTTTATGTCGATGCGATCGCCAATTTGGGAGAAACAAAAACTGTTGGTTTGCTACTCAAAGTAGTGCTTTTGTGTAGTAAGGTTAAACCCTATTTAGAAAAAAGATTTTCAATTCTCTTCAATCACTACGAATCGAATACCAAAGAAGGTGTTCCTTGGCTGATTAAATCTTTAGAAAACCTCCAAGTTGCTTTCAGCATTCACTTTGGTGCGGTAGATTTATCTCTATTTAAAATTATCTAGAGTTAAAATAGCGAACAACTAAATTCGAGTGTACTGTTTAAATCCAGTGATGCAATCGCGTGACGCTCTAAATCTCCAACAAAATAGCCAAGAAGAAGAGTTGATTTGTCAGCACATTTCCTCTTGGTTGCTAACTCAAACTGCTAATGAAGTAATTAATAGTTTTCGTGGTTTATTTATCGAAGGAAAACAATGTAGCGACACAAAAGTATTTGCAGCACTAGAAACAATCGTCAAATCGAAAGAAAAAGAAAAGCAGCTTGTCAAGATTCTCAGTCGTTGCTCTCGCTTGATTCTTTATGCTTGGCAAAAACAACCCGAGTTACAACGTGCGATCGCACAGTTGATGGAGTTGTTCGAACAAATTCCACCTGTCAAGCATAGGGGCTATCATAGCTCTCATAAATTACAACAATTAGTTCGCGATTTTACTAAAACAGAAGAGTATTTAAGGCTCAAACTTTTAGCTAACTTATTTGTTAAAACCAAAATCGATCTTAATGAAGATTCTCAACAAATAGGACACTCGATTCAACGCTATCCTTTCTTATACGAACACTGTTTGCTGGATGAAAGTAGCTCTTACGAAGATTGGCAAGTCGTTCAACAAGTACAAGCTCGCAATCAACAACTTTCTGAGTTCAATCTTTCTCAGTATATTATCTATAAAGTTAGATTGATTCAACTAGCGCGATCGGGCAATATATCTGAAAGAAAGATCGGACGTATCCAAAATCCCACACTATTAAGCGAACAAGAAATAAGTACGGCAATTAAACAATTTAAAATTAGAAGTGAAGGAAATTTAGATTCTCGAACGCTATCGCAACGGTTATTAACACAATCCAAACAGTCTAATTATCAAGTTTTTAAAGAAGATTTATATCAATATTTAATTACTTCGATCGAGCCTAAATACGGTCAGCATCAGTTTAATCATAAATTGCAAAAAAAATTGCAAGAACTGCTTCCAGAATCCAACTCAAAAAAAGTTGACGAATTGATGTTAACTCGTACTTGCACTCAACTTTTAAATTTCTTAATAGTCGATCGACATAAAGAATTAAATCACTATGTTTTTGTCGATTTAGTTACTAATATTGGAGCGACTAGTACGGTTAATTTATTATTAAAAATAATTTTGCTTTGTCCCAAATCAAAACCACATTTAGAAAAGAGATTGGCAATTTTGTTCGAGCATTACAAAACCCATAAAATCAAAGATGTACCTTGGTTTATCAAGACTTTAGAAAATCTTCAAATTGCTTTTAGCATTCATTTTGGCAAGTTAGATTTATCGGTATTTAAGATTTTGTGACAACTCCCCAGCCTGAAGGCATGGGGCTTCTAAATTTCACAATTTAGTTTTTCTGGTTTTTCTCTTGCGAGATTTCGCCACTTGCCTGGACTGGATTTCTCTAGCCCCTGGTAGATCGGCTGCACAGACATTTTTAATTCCCGACTGTCCATCGGTACTAATAGAGGCGATACCTCGATTTCTAATTACTAGACCTGCTGCTACATCCCTATCCGTGTTGAAACTACATTTAGGACAATTATGTACGCGAACACTCAAATCTTTTTTAACGGTTTCCCCACACTCAGGACACTCTTGGCTAGTCCCGCTAGCATTGACCACACCAAAGAACTTGTCTCGCTTCCAACACACATATTTGACGATAGTTCGGAATGCTCCAAACCCTCCGTCCAACATATGCTTGCCAAACATTCCTTTTGCCATAACGGTATAGTCCAGGTCTTCCATGAAGACCATATCGCCGACATCGCAAAGGGCATGAGCTTGCTTAAAGTGAAAGTCTTTGCGGGCATTGTCAATTTGATGGTGAACGAGTGCAACCTTGGTTCTGGCTTTTTCATAATTATTCGACCGCTTAGTTTTTCTACTAAGTCTACGTTGCAGCAATTTCAGCTTGCTTTGCAGACTTTTAAAAAACTTAGGCGGTTTTACAAGCAGACCGTCACTGGTTGCCAGAAACTTTTCAAGCCCGATATCAACTCCAATCGGATGACCGTGAGGGATGGGATCGGGAACATTAATATCGCATTGCAAAGCAATGGAGGCGTACCACCTATCGGCTTTCTTGATAATGCGAATCTGCTTGACGACAAAACCATCAGGAATAGGGCGATGCAAATTAACTCGGACTGTCCCAAGCTTGGGCAACAACAAATTTTTTCCCTGTATAGGCGACTGCTTGAACTGTGGGAACAGCAACGACTTGAACTGCCCAAACTTTTTAAAGCGTGGAAAACCATGTCCGAGTTTTTGAAATCTCTCCCAGCTCCTATGCAACTGCTTAATCGCTTGCTGCAATACCTGACTTGGTACGAGCGAAAGGCGCGTCCACTCTTTTTTAGCTCTTGGCAACGCACTATGTTGAACTGCCTCGTTTGGAAAACGAATATCCGCCGCCATGATGTACTCATGGCGGATAGAACATCTATCTATCAAACAAGATCGACTATTGCACCAATCCTTAATCTGCCGCAATCCGTAGTTGTAGGCATTGCGGCAGATATTCATCCACTCAATCAACTGCTGTTGTTGAGCGACTTCGGGGTAGATGCGATAGCGATAAGTGAGTGTGAGCATGACTCTAGTTTACCATATTTACTGGAGTTATATTCTCCAGTAAAATATCAAGCCGCCCTAAAAGTAAGGAGCGCTTATCATTCGTCTCCTCAGATAAGCATTTGCGCTCCGTGCGGGGCTTTAAACCCAAATTTTCGGTAAGTAGGAGCGGGTTGACTGAATTTGATGACATGCAACCCTTTTCCCGTTTCCTCGATCAAAACAAATTTCCTTTCAACAACAATTGCGTTGCTTCTTTACTATCTACAGGTTTAGAAAATAAATAACCTTGAGCGAATTCGCAGTTGAGTTCTTTTAATTTTTCTAATTGCAAGCGATCTTCTACGCCTTCAGCGACAACATCCATACCCAAATTGTGAGCGAGAGTGACAATCGTTTGCACGGTATCTCTATGGCTAGAATTAAGGTGCAAGCGACTGACAAACGCACGATCTATTTTTAAAG
>JBOFLQ010000272.1:0-4314 GCA_051657945.1 Xenococcaceae cyanobacterium
ATAACGGTAATTTAGACCGCGATCGCGCCATTTGGGAACAGATTATCGAATCGTCGCACGAAAAAACAATTTATGCCTATTTAATTGGTTCTGAAAGTAAACCTGAAGGTTATATTATTTATACTCAAACTCGCATTGGTGAAGATTTTTACATCAAAATTTACGATTGGGCAGCATTGACAACTTCAGCAACAAAGCGTTTGTGGACGTTTTTGGCAGACCATCGATCGCAGATTAACAAAATACAGTGGCATGGTTCGAATGTCGATCAAAAAACTTTACTTTTAACCGAACAAACCGCGAAAATTCTCAGACAAGAATACTGGATGCTGCGAATTATTGATGTAGTTGGTGCTTTGTCGAAGCGAGGTTATCCAAAAAACCTAGAAATAGAGTTACATCTTGAAGTTCGAGATAATTTATTAACTACAAATAACGGCAATTTCTGTTTAAAAGTAGCAAATGGATGTGGCGAGGTTACTCCAGGCGGAAAGGGCGAATTTAAACTAGATATAAAAGGTTTAGCGTCTCTTTATACTGGTTTTTATACACCTCAGCAACTAAAATTTATAGGTTATTTAGATGCAACAGAAAAAGATTTAGAGATTGCTCAAATATTATTTTCTGGATCTATGCCTTGGATGCCAGATTTCTTTTAATATTTTTAAATAATGCTGAAGAACAACAGCTTCAAAGTATTATTCCATGAAGTAATAATTAACTTTGATTAATTCGATCGCTAAATTATCAATTATTTGAATCTCGCATTTTATGCTTCATCTTAAATGTTTGTTCGTTGTTTGATTTAAGTTGATGTCGAAGTAAATGTTTTAATTTTGGCGAAGCGCGATCGATCGCATCCGATCGCATGTCAAATAGATTGTCTTCGAGAGGATGGATAAACTGAGGAAGATAATTACCCAAAATTGAAACTCTAGAATTTTTAGTAGAATTAACAGAGGTATCGTGCCAGCACAAACCGTGAGCAATAATCGCCGTACCTGCTTTTCCTGTAATTTTTTGGGCAGTTTGTTCGAACTTTTCTAAATCTGGTTTGGTGGCTAATTTTTGACTTTCAGCAACAAATAAAGGCGCGCCATTGCGATCGGTAAAATCTTCTACCATCCAAATGACTTGCACTTCTAGGACGGGATATTTGGGATAGGGAGAATTCATCGCCCAATAGGGATAATCGACATGAACGCCCATTCTCGGTGCATCTGAGTGGAGAATATGGGCGGAAAATCCACCGAGGGTAACTTCTTCTCCTAAAATGGCTTCGATTACCGATAGCACTTGAGGGTGCTGCACCATTTTTGCAAAGATTTCTCCTTTGTCAATTAAGCCGTAGAGTCTTTCTTTGTTGTTATGAATTACTAATTTTCCCGTAGCCGATCGAGAGCGATCGGCTAATTCTAAAACTAAATTTCGTGCTTGTTTTGCTTCACTAGAAGTAAGTAAATCGGGAAGAATAACATAACCTTTTCCTTCAACAATTTCTTTTGCCAATCGATCGATTTCTGTAGATAATTGCACTGAATAATTCATTTTCAATCCTCTTGTATGGCGATCGAACAATACCTCTAACTTTTTTTGCTGTTTCAGTTTTGTTAGTAAAAGTTTTATCACTTTTACTTTCTTAATTGGTCTTTTTTTTTTACTATTTTTCAAGCTATCAAAGAAATATTAACAATTGATTTGTGCGATCTCCCGCAAGTGCTACGCAATCGCGTTATTTTTAAAATAGAAAAAATAGAACAAGGGAGAAGTATTGCGATGATAAGGTGCGACTGACTCAACAACTTTAATACATTAGGTAGATTACTATGGTTCAGGAATTAGTCGAGCTAAGACAAAGTATAGTTGAAGGACGCTATCGAGATGCACTAGCAATCGTTGATGAACTTGAAGGGATGAGTAAGCAAGCAATATTACGCAATATTGAATCGTATTTAGTGCGATTACTCATTCATTTAATTAAAAACCAAGTGGAAAAACGTTTAACAAATTCTTGGGTTGCTTCTATTACTGATTCAATCAGACAAATTAAAAAACTGAATTTAAAAGACAATAAAAAATCTTATTACATCAACCAGAATGAATGGTCGGATTATTTAGAAGAAGCTGTTGAAGTAGCAATCATTGAAGCTAGTGTAGAAGTTAGTGGCGGAATTTATACTCCTGGTCAATTAAAGGAAATAATCGACAGCGAACAAATTATGGTTTTAGCTACATCATTAATAGACCTAACTTATAATTATTCGGCTAAAGATTTATTATCTGTCGTTCAAGAAAATTTTGCTAGTTTACCTGGAGGAAAAGAATGGAGCGAAAGAAGAATATAGCCACTAAATCGCTAATGCTAAACCATCAGCCCTAGGCTCGGAAGCAGCCACCATAATTTCATTGTGCCGCAAAATTATTTGACCTTTACCAAACATGCGTGAATGAGCGAGTTGAATATTATGTCCTCGTTCGGCTAGTTCGATCGCAACTTGAGAGGGAACACTTGCTTCGAGTAAAACTTGGTTGTCAATAATAAATCGCCAGCGAGGGGCATCTAAAGCAGTTTGTGGATTCATAGCGTAATCTGCTATGTTAACTACAACTTGTAGATGTCCTTGAGGTTGCATCGGCGCACCCATTACGCCAAAAGGACCGATCGGGCGATCGTCTTGGGTTAAAAAACCAGGAATAATTGTGTGAAAAGGACGCTTTGAGGGCGCAACTTGGTTGGGATGTCCTGGTTTTAAACTAAAACCATTGGCGCGATTTTGCAAGGCGATACCAGTACCAGGAATTAAAATACCACTACCAAAACCTTCATAGTTAGATTGAATGAAGGAAACCATTAAATCGCGATCGGCTGTGGCTAAATAAACTGTTCCTCCTTTGGGAATGTCTGGTTGTGCGACGGAAATCGCTTGTTCTTGAATTAAAACTCGACGTTTTGCTGCATAGGTTTTATCTAATAAATGCTCGATTTCTACTTTCATGTAGTCGCGATCGGCAATATGATAATGCAAGTCGGCAAAAGCTAATTTCATTGCTTCGATTTGCAAATGATAGCTTTCTACCGAGTCGCGCGGATATTTGCTTAAGTCGAATCCTTCGAGAATATTTAGCGCCATTAAAGCGGCGATTCCTTGAGTATTGGGAGGAATTTCCCAAACGCGCAAGTGACGATATTGCGTTGAAATTGGTTCTACCCACTCTGATTGGTGATTGGCTAGATCGGTGGTGGTTAATAAACCTCCCGTATCGGCTGCAAAATTAGCGATCGCCTGTGCCAATTCACCACGATAAAAACTTTCACCGCCGCTAATGGCAATTTCTCTTAAAGTATCGGCATGAAATTGACTAGCCCAAATTTCTCCTACTTGAGGCGCTCGATCGTTGGGAAAAAATACTTGTTTGAATGCCCTAAATTCTGGTTTGTCTAATGATAAATAAATACTTTCCGCTCTTTGCCAAGCTGCTGCTGTTACTGGTGAGACGGGAAAACCTTCTTCAGCATAGCGAATGGCTGGAGCAAATAATTGTTCGAAAGGTAATTTTCCCCAACGCTGCCATAGTTTGCGCCAAGCCGATACCGCACCTGGTACGGTGACGGTTAACCATCCCAATTCTGGCATTTTTTGGCTATTGACAAAATATTCTGGTTTTAAATTTTGGGGACTTTTACCCGATCCATTTAAAGCGTGTAATTTACCATCCCAAACCAAGGCAAATGCATCGCTACCAATACCGTTAGAAGTTGGTTCGACAACTGTAAGGGCGATCGCGCTGGCAATGGCTGCATCTACTGCATTTCCCCCCAGCAAAAACATTTCCATTCCCGCTAAGGTAGCTAAATGTTGACTCGTGGCGACAGCATAATCTCTACCAAAGATGATTCGGCGTTGAGAGGGGTAAGGATAATCGCTAAAGTTGTTATTCATTTTTCGCGCTATTACAATCAGTCGTCGGCTATCTAGAGTTAATACTTCAATATTCTAATGATTGCGATCGATGAGATAGTTTTTATTTCTTTCGCTAATCTGAGTAAACTGAAAATTTTTGATAAACGATTCTTTATTTACATTTTCGATCGACAATTTTCCACCAGGTTTTAGCACACGATAGGCTTCTGCAAGTACCTGGGGATTTTCTCGATCGTTAAAATAGCCAAAAGCAACGAATTAGTTAACTGTAAAATCAAAATGCTCGGTTTAAGGTCGCGATCGCATGTCGCCTTCAACATATTCAACATCAACGCCTAATTATTCTGCCTTTTTCAATGGCGCGATCTAAACATAAAGCAGTCGAATCTAA
>JBOFLQ010000273.1:0-4213 GCA_051657945.1 Xenococcaceae cyanobacterium
TCGTTATGAGTTTACTTAGAAAACTATTGCGATCGAAGAAGGAATTTTTGGTGGCGTTGCTGAAAGGTTAACGCACCGAATAAATTAACGGTCTAGATTGGAGTCGTTATGAGTTTACTTTAAAACTATTGCGCTAAAAAAATAAATTTTTGGTGGCGTTGCGATCTTCTCGACAGATTTTTAAGACTCAGACTCTCCTCATACCTTATTTAGATTTCTCGTCAGATCTAAAAATTTTCCTTGAACTTACGTTAAAAAGAAAACAAAAATACAAGCTACAAAAAGAAAAAAGACAGACTCACTAAAAGCTTGTCTGCCAATTTATAGAATATGTAAAGCGATCGCAATTAAATATTTAGCGATCGATTTCTCAGCACTTTCTACTTACTTGATAGCTACCTTACCGCCAGCAGCTTCAACTTTTTTCTTGATGTCTTCAGCATCATCTTTGCTAGTAGCTTCTTTAATAGCTTTGGGAGTAGATTCAACCAATTCTTTAGCTTCTTTCAAACCCAAACCAGTGACAGCACGAACTTCTTTAAGAACGGCGATTTTTTTGTCAGCGGGAACTTCTTCGAGAACAACGTCAAATTCAGTTTTCTCTTCAACAGCTTCAGCAGCACCACCACCAGCACCAGGAGCCATCATCATCATGCCACCAGCAGGTGCAGCAGCACTAACGCCGAAAGCTTCTTCAATTTGTTTGACTAGTTCGGCAGCCTCAAGAAGAGACAGGGTTTTCAACTTTTCTAAAATTTCATCGGTTGCAGCAGACATTACGCAATCTCCTTATAATTTAATTTTTTGTTTGCAATGAACAATGAACAATGAACAAACGCGACATGTCGCCTCTGTTTCTACGCCGCTTCTTTTTCTGAAACAGCTTTGATACCGCGTGCGATCGAAGAAGGTACTTCTTTGACACCAACGGCAATTTTGGTAGAAAGAGCGTTGAGCGCGCCAGCAATTTGGGCGTAAAGTTGCTCTTTGGAAGGCAAATCTCCGATCGCTTCAATCTGTGCTTTAGTTAAAGCACGACCTTCCATAACGCCGCCGCGCAGTTCGGTTTTCTTGGTTTCCTTTTGGAATTCTTTGTAAGCTTTTACTGCCCCACTTACATCCTCTTTGACGAACAAGAAGGCAGAAGAATTACTCATAAACTCCTGCATTGGTTGCCAATTCTCATCACCTTCAACGGCAATCCGCATCAAGGTATTCTTGGAAATCTTGCAACTACCGCCAACTGGACGCAAACGGTTACGTAAATTAGTTATTTCTGCTACCGATAAACCTAGATAATCGATCGCAAACACTAATTGAGCATCTTTCAACTGTTCTTTTATATCGGCAACGAGCGCTTTTTTATCTGCAAGCGTTCTTTTCATTTTGTTTTCACCTCCTTTTCTTTAAGATTTTTCCTGTCTTACAAAACAAAACCCTCGACTGAGTTGCCGAGGGTTTAAATTCATTTGATACTTGTCCGATCGCAATTTACCCTTGTTTTCAAGAGTTCAGCGTCAAGACAGACATCAACCTCGGCAGGAAATTAAGCGAAACGCACCTGCTATCTTCGGTATGAGCCGAATTGTGTAGTGCTATTCAGTTGTCCCAGAGTCATCTACAAGTTTGAGAAAACTCTGAATTTTATGCCAACTCTGCGAGTTTCAGGTCGCGCAAAGCGCTAATATCTACCTGAATCGATGGTCCCATCGAAGAAGAGACGTAAACAGTTCGCCAGTAGCGACCTTTTGCCCCTGAAGGACGGTTGCGATCGACCGTTTCTTGCAGAGCTTTCAAGTTTACCAGTAAATCTTCTGGACTGAAAGATGACTTACCAAACATAACATGAACAATGCCAGTTTTGTCAGCACGAAATTCGATTTTTCCACCTTTAAAATCAGAAATCGCTGTAGCTAGGTCATCAGTTACCGTACCGCCTTTGGGAGAAGGCATCAAGCCGCGAGGGCCTAAAACTCGACCTAATTTCGCTACTTTAGGCATCATATCTGGCGTAGCGATTAAAATGTCGAAATCCATCATCCCTTTTTGGATTTCGTCAATAAATTCTTCCGAACCGACAACATCAGCGCCGCCGTCTTGGGCTTCTTTTACTTTCTCACCTCTGGCAATTACTGCCACTCTTACCGTTTGACCCGTTCCTTTGGGAAAGTTTACCGTCGTTCTTAATTGTTGGTCGGTATATTTGGGGTCGATTCCCAAACGGATGTGAGCTTCAGCAGTTTCGTCAAATTTAGCTGTTGCCGTTTCTTTCAAAAGCTTGAGCGCTTCGCTTGGGTCGTAAGCTTTATCTTCAAGTTTTGCTAGCGCCTCTCTCATTCGGCGCGACAGTTTCTTAGCCATTTGTATTTAATCTCCTTGGGTAATTAGCGAAGTTAAACTTCTCCCCTGTTTAATATTATTTTTTTAGCGCTTGGTACTTTCTACTCTTTAATAGAAATGCCCATATTACGAGCAGTACCAGCAATGATTTTCATAGCTGCCTCAATATCATTGGCGTTGAGGTCGGGCATTTTTGTTTGCGCGATTTCTTTGAGTTGATCGCGAGTAATACTTGCTACATTTTGTTTGTTTGGTTGACTAGCTCCAGTTTCAACTCCCGCCGCTTTTTTAAGCAATACTGAAGCAGGAGGGGTTTTAAGAATAAATGTAAAACTACGGTCTTCAAAAACCGAAATTTCTACAGGAATTACCAAACCAACTTTATCGGCGGTTCTGGCGTTATAGTCTTTACAAAACGCCATAATGTTTACGCCATGCTGACCCAAAGCTGGCCCGACTGGAGGAGCTGGGTTAGCTTTTCCCGCAGGAAGAGCCAGCTTAATCATTGCAACTATTTTTTTTGCCATCTTTAGCTTTGTTTTTCAATCTGATTAAATTCCAGTTCTACTGGTGTATCTCGTCCAAAAATAGATAGTAGCGCTTTAAGCTTACTTCTTTCTGGCGAAACTTCAATAACTTCCCCTTCAAAATCTTTAAACGGCCCTGAGAGAACAATAATTTTGTCTCCTACTGCTGTCTCGATTTTGACAACTGGTTCCTGTGTCTGTGCTTGTTTGAAAATACGATCTACTTCTGTATGACTTAAAGGTAGAGGCTTAACGTGACCTCTACCCCTACCATAACGGCGCTTTTGTTCGGCACCGACAAAGTTGATTACGTTAGGAGTGTTTTTCACTACCTGCCAAGCTTCATCGTCCATAATCATTTGAACGAGGACGTAACCGGGGAAGACTTTTTCTTTTCCATGTTGCCGAGAGCCATCTTTGCGAACTTTTACTGTCGGCGTTTGCGGAATTTGTACTTGAAGAATGCGATCGGCTACATCCAATGTGTGAATGCGCTGTTCTAAGTTGGTTTTAACTCGCTTTTCGCAACCCGAAGCAACTTGCACGCAATACCAACCTGGTTTGCTGCTGAGTTGTTGTTCCGATTGTTGTTGAGTGTATTCTTCCGATCGATCCACTTCTAGATCTACATCAAAATCCATTAGAATACCTTTCCTGCTCCCCAAGCGAAGAAGTTGTCAACTAGATAAATAACTGTTGCTACCAAAATTACCATTAAAATAACGGCTGCTGACTCGCTTAACAGTTGCTGGCGCGAAGGCCAAACAACTTTGGCTAATTCTTCTTTGGTTTCATCTGTGAAATTGACTAAACTAAAGCCACGGTTGGTTTCTTTATCTTTAGTCTCGGTGCTTTCTTTTTTGAGTGCGTCTTTCTTTGCCACAATTATCAATCTCCTTTTAGCATCGAGATTTTCTTTACTATTACTTTTACTCGATTGTTTGCTTAATTTATTTAATCTAAGCATAACTAATCAAACAGTAACAGTGCCTCGATCGATTTCAATTTAAAAGCAATTGAGGCAAGCGCTATTTAATGACCCATCAACTTTAGTTTAGTTGAAATTTTATTGAAAAAATTTTTGCTTTTATTTGCTTTGACACAATTTACAATGATAGCATGTCACTTGCATATTTTTAAAATTATATTTGCTACTTATCGCGATCGCACTCATCGGTCTGAGAAACTTCGCCACGGCGCGATTCGATGACCAGCACATCTGTGCAAGGCGTGACGTGCAGGAGGCAGGAGGCATTCGGTTCATTTATCGGTGGGATAGAAAGTTTGCGGCTCTTCCGCGAAGTCTTGCTAGGGCTGGGTACAAGCCCCCGCCTATCTCCTTACGG
>JBOFLQ010000274.1:0-21263 GCA_051657945.1 Xenococcaceae cyanobacterium
CATATCGATCTCAGCGATCGAGATTATGACTTGCTCTGAAATTTTTAACATCAATCTTGTTACTGATAACCAATAATAACCTTAACGTTTTCTCTGACTACTTACTCGGCTGTTTTTGCGATTTAATTCTAAAATCTACGACTATCGGTTGAAGTGAAACGAAACATTAAGTTCGTATAGTCGTAATAGATTCAATCAGAATTTAAATTAAATCTAGGAGGGTTATATGACTGTAGCAGGTAAATCTCAGAGCAATACAGGTACTGAAAACCACTACTACAATTTAGTTAGCGTTCTCTATCATACGCTAGAAGCTAGTTCTACTTACCAACAATACATTAATGACGCACAACAAGCTGGTGATAACGAATTAGCAGAATTCTTTCGCAACCTACACGAAGAAACTCGTCGTTGCTCGGAGCAAGCCAAAAAATTGTTGCGCGATCGCATGTAGTAAATATTTTATTCGATAAGTGCGATCGATAAATTTTGTAGAGACGCGAAAACGAAGTTCTTCTGAAAGAAGCAATTTCGCGTCTCTACATTTAATTTCGCGAAATTTAATTAACAAATTTACTTTAGTCTACTCAACAACTGTTCCCGATCGGGTTGCAAAGCAAGATCTATTTCTGGTTGGTATTTTACTTCGGGAAACAATTCGGCAAACCAAGATTTTACGGGTAAATTATCGACGACAAAATAAAAATCGTACGGTTGTACCCCGTCTATATGCCGACTGACAACACCCAAACCTTGGCGTTGAAAACGATATTGTTGAATTAAAGTATTATCTTTCAACCAGCGATCGAAAGTTGGCGAAGCAGCCATTTGAGCTAATATTTTTTCTTTGGTTTGTGGTGGTATGGGTGTCTGTGCTGTTGTGAGCCATGCTTGTTCGATCGATTGCGATCGCAGAGGTGGATATAACCAAGCTTTGACGATCGCTGCTGTGGCTGCGGAAATTGACGCTAAATTTGTTTGGCTATTTTTTCCTTCAGCGATCGCCAAGACTAACTTAGCTGTGGCATTGCCATATTCATGCCAGTCTGCACTAGCTGCTTTAAAGTTTCCACTCCACCAGTAAAAACTACCCCGACATTGATGCCAGTATTGGTTACTCGGATCTTTAACTAGCAATTCTCCATATCGATGCGCCATAATCTGCAAAACTTGAGGATAAATATCTTTTAAGCCTGACGATCGCCAAATTGGACTTGTCATAAATAATGGATGGCGCAAAGCTTCCAAAGCCAATGCCTCGGTAGCTAAATCTACTTTTCCTGCTTCCAGGAGACTCAACCCCAAACCAAAAAAAACACCTCGTTTGGCAGGCGTTAATCGTACTGAATTAGCAAAAGCTTGACTGGCGGCTTTTGGATCGCGATTGAGTAACAACCAACCGAGATTGCTATGGCTAAATTCTCGATCGGGTGCAATTTTAATACTGGTTTGCAATTCGGCGATCGCCATTTGTAATAAATCTGTTTGTTGCTGGGGCTGCTTTGTCTGCAAAGCAATCTCTCCTAAATTCCAGCCCAAGCGATCGGGATAATAAGGCTCCCAAGGAGTTAGTTTTTGGGCTTCGCTTAGGTTTTTGACAAAAGTATTAATATCTTTGTTAGCAAGTGCAGCAAAACCATCAGAAGAAAGTTGCCACGCCCGATGTATGGGAATTAGCCAGATAATAACCGCCAAAACAATCCCCACTCCAGCAAAGCCAAATACTTGTTGCTGATTTTTAATTCCTGACTCGTGTAGGGAAGTTTCATGCCTGCCTACACTAAATATCCTTGCCAAACAAGCAAGATATATGACTAGAGTGCCGCTAATGCCAATATTATCTAGTTGATAATCTGTCAGACTGACGATGCCGTAGCCGCAAAAACTAGCATAAATAACCCAAACAAAAACGCGATCGCGAATATCTGTTTTTTCTGAGTTGCCCAGCCAATTGTAGAACAGATAGACGAGGATTGCGATCGCACAGATTGCTGGCAATATTCCCCAAATGCCCAATTCTGCCCAAAGCTGCGCGGGAGTGCTATGCAATTGGTAGATTAATTCTGATTCACCTCCCGCCCAAACTGGACGGTATTTTTGATATAGCAACGGTACGCCACCCAAACCAATACCAGTAAAAGGCTTGCTCATACCCATTTGCCAGCCAATATTGACATTAATGATTCGATAAGCTAATTCTCCACCGCTTTTAGACTGAAAAATAGCTTGAATAAAATTAAGCAGGCGATTGTTAGTCAAAATAACTATTGCGAGCGCGATAGATATTCCCATACCTCCTACTAAAACCCAGCGGCGAGAAATCGAACCATCAAAAAGAGCGATCGCCATAGCCAACACGCAAATTACGATTAAACTCAACCATCCAGCTTTAGAACTAGTGGTATAAAGATCGATTAACCCCAGTCCAACTCCAAAAATCCACAGCCACCTTTGCCATCCTTTGTGAATAATGCTCAATCCCACCAATAAGGGCAAAGACAAGATTAAATAGCCAGCTACGTAATTTTGATGCCCGATCGGTGCCCAATTGCGTAATTCTAAAACTGAGAAATCATAGCTTTCATTTATTCCTAATTGTTTTAGTTTTTCCAGACGGATTAATTCGGGTAAAAAAGTCTGAGTCGTCCATAGAAAAAGACTAATAATTATAAAAGCTAAATTTAAATAACCTTGTTTTAATAATAATCTCTCGCGTCTTTGCGAATTGGAAAATACACAATTCAAGGCATATAATGCAGCGATACAACTTATAGTAGGTAAGCTATACCAAAGAGCCTGCTCGGAAAACTCAGCAAATAAACTAGAAATAATTAAACCAATAATTATCGTAAAAACAATCCAATCTAAGTGATTATTTAAGTGCGTTAATTTTTTTTTTAAAATAAGTGATAATAACCAAAAAATCGGGCATAGCAAACCAATTTGCCAAAATAATACCCAATGCCAAGTAACCATTAAACTGTGGCTATCGGGTAACAGTGTAAAAAATATGTAGAAACAAGCAGTTAACAGAGCTAGTAGCTCGATGTTTGTAGCGTTAAATAACTCATTAAGAGTCAGCTTCATAGAAAACCCCGATCGCAAGTTCTCGTTCTGATGACAACGAGAAGTAACGTTCTTGAGTATTCCCAAGTTTGGCTCGAAAGTAATATAATTCCTAATTTAGAACAACAAACTTATTTGTGTCTCAACTGTTTAAAGGGATAGCTTTATTTACACCTGGGGGAGATTTAATTTATTGCGTTGATTCGAGTAAGCGCAGTCGCTGGCATATTCATTTATGTTTTGGTTTGCAAGATTTGTTCGATTTGCCAGAACCTCCTCATTTTTTGGTGCCAGGATACACCGCAGTTGTCGATCGCTGGCTAGATACTCAGACAAAACAAATACAAACAATTGCCGAAATTTATCCAGCAGTACAGAGGGATCGAGCTTTATTAAATGCAGTTTTCGGTCTCGATCGAATCGATTGGCAGATAGCAGCTTGGCAAGAGCAATATTGCAATCCCAGCATTATCGAAACTTATCGCGATCGCTTTCCCCAACTGTGGGAAAATCACGATGCGATCGTACGTTTGGATTGGCAACGCCCAAATCGCTCTCTCAAAAAATTTACTTTACTTGAGGAAACCCAATTTGACGGACGATCTCGTCCATCAACTGCTTCGATTCCCTTCAAGATAGCTACGCTTAACACAACTCAACAACTAGAAAAAAAAATCGAGCCAGAGAGAGATCGATCGCTAAACTATTGCGAATCAGAAACCGACAATAGCAATGCTTATATCTTGCGTTTGTTTGTTTCTGGAGATCGTTACGCCACTGAAAAAACGCTGTTGAGCATACATCAATTACTCGAACAAGAACTCGGTTACCCCTACACTCTCAAAACGATCGATATTTCCAAACATCCCGAACTGGCAGAAAAAGATCGAATTTCTGCCACACCAGCACTAGTCAGAATTTGGCCTAAACCCGTTCGGCGCATTGTTGGCGATTTAAACGATTTTCAAAGAGTTTTACAAATACTAACTAGTTTGTAGCAAAAATAAACGGGTTTTTGATTGTCCGAACTGTGGTTCGATCGACGCTTGTTCTAAAGATTCGATCGCCATATTTTTTTGTTGATTTGATAAAGAAATTATGTTGATTTTTTAAAGTAGCAAATAATTTAAGATTGTAACCAGCTATAATTTTAAAGATTTAATAAAAATTTGATAAATTAATCTTTAATATTAATACCAAAAATAATTATTGCTAGAATCAATCGCTGTAAGCAGCTAAAAGACATAATTCAGTGCTTAAAAGCAATAGACGCTTTATTGTCAATATTTTCCTTCGTGTAGCTAGCCAATTATTTAAGCCACGTTATTATAGTTAGTCTAATAGTAAAAAAAAATAATAATAATTTTAAAATCTAAAAAAAGTCATAAAAAATAAAGAACTTACTTGTAATCTGATACAATAATAATTCCAAATCTAAAAGATTATTTTTAAGCTTGCTTGGCAAAAAGCGATCGCCACCGAACCAGTTAAACTTCATCAGCGATTGTCTTAATTAACTTAAAATTTTCAACTCTACAATCGATCGCAAACACAAACATGCAATGGACAGCCATCAAGCTAACAATCGAGAAAAAGTTATTTTAGTTGTTGAGGAATTACTAAACGAGCTTTGTTTGTTAATCGTGCATTTGCAAGAGAGCGGATATCGAGTGCTAAGTGCAAATAGCGGCAAAAAAGCAATCGACGTAGCAGTAACTCAATTACCAGAATTAATTTTATTAAACGTCAATATCTCCGACCTCGATAGCTATTGGGTTTGTCAAACTCTTAAAGCTCGGCAGCAAACTGCTAATATTCCTGTAATTTTTTTTGGTGAACTGAAGTCCTCATTAAGTAAAGTTAGAACTTTTCAAGTTGGTGGCGCAGACTATCTAGCTAGACCATTTCAAATTGAGGAACTTTTACTCAGAATCGATCGGCAAATGAAATTTAAAAAACAAAAAGCAATTTTGGAAAAACAAATTCAACAACAGAAAAAGCAAACAGAAGTTTTATCCCAATCCCATGCTTATCTAAATAGCATTCTTAACATTTCTCGCGATGGTATCGCTGCTTTTGCTGCAATTAGAGATGAGTCGTCCAAGGTTGTCGATTTTCGCTCTCTATTCATCAATCCAGTTGCAGCTAAAATATTCAAGCGCGATCTAAAAGATTTAACTAGCAAATCACTTTGGAAAAAACATTTCGATCGTCTCGAACCAACCTTGTTCGATTTGTGTGTTCGCGTTGTGGAGATGGGAATGGTTGTTGAAAAGGATTGTACACTAAAACAAGCTCTATCTACTTGGTATCAACTAGCGATCGTCAAACTTGGAGATGGTATTGTGATTACTTTGCGCGATATCACCGAACGCAAACAAACCGAGTTGTTTTGGCAAGCTGCTAATTTAGAATTATATCGTCAAGCTAATCTAGATAGTCTCACTCAAATCTCCAATCGTCGTCGTTTTGATGAATATTTTCAGCAGGAATGGCAAAGGTGCGCTCGCGATCGACAACCTCTAGCCTTAATTCTCTGCGACGTAGACTTTTTTAAAAGTTATAACGATCGCTACGGACATCAAGCAGGCGATCGTTGTTTGCAGCAAATTGCTAGCGCTATAGCTCGATCGATCAAACGACCTGGGGATTTAGTCGCTCGTTATGGTGGCGAAGAGTTTGTTGTCGTTCTTTCTAACACCGATCGCCAAGGAGCAGAATACATCGCCAAACTAATTTCAAGGCACATTAAACGGTTAAAAATAGTTCGCGATGAGTCTGAAGTTTCTTCCGCCTCTGATTCTTCTGTTGCTCGTTCGAGCAAATATGTAACTGTTAGTTTGGGTGTCAGCAGTCACGTTCCCAACTCAGAAACTACACCAGAAAGTTTTTTGCAACTTGTCGATCGCGCTCTTTATGAAGCAAAAAACTTAGGGCGCGATCGCATTGTTATTAAAAATTGGCAACTTCAACAAGCGGACGAAAATAACCTCAATTTTAATACATAAATTTTGACGCAAAGTTAAATTTTAGTGTAATGAATTAATTTTAATTAGTTCTTAAACATCACTTAAGTAGTAGGATAAAATTAAATTCATTGGTAGAGAGAGGGTATAGGCAACAGAAATATAAAGTTTGTAATTAATTCTGCCTATGTACTTAAATAGAGCGTAAAGAGTAACTACTTATACTTGACCGTGATTTCCGTTTTTGTATAATTTTTTAATAATTTTCAATAAAAAAAAATCCGAAAATTATTAAAAAATAAACACGAATTACTCTATAAAAGATCGACAACAACTATGCAATTACTAGAAGAGCTAGACGTTAGAGTTCAAGTATCAATTATACCGAGACTATCATCATTGTTTGGATTGGGGATTCCTTTCCCCAGGCATTTGGTACCCGATCGCCGCATATTAGAAAAAAAAATCTTACCTTATTTTGCTAACCCTGAACAGTTTTCTAAAATTCTTTTTATTGGCTGTGAATCCTATACCGAACATTACAAAGAATATTTTCACAAGCAAGAATATTGGACGCTTGAAATCGATCCTGACAAGAGTAAGTTTGGCGCATCAAACCACGTAATTGATTCGATAACAAATATCACTTCTCACTTCTGTGCTAACTATTTTGATGCAATTATTTGTAATGGTCTTTTCTTGATAGACATCGTGGATGACAAACAAGAAATTGAAACAGCAATTGATGGTTGTTACAAATGTTTGAAACCAAACGGCATTTTTTTACTAGGTTGGAACGATATTGAAGAGTTAAGACCATACTATTTAGAAGAATATCAAAATTTGACTCAGTTTACTCCCTATCGCTTTCCCCCTCTAAATACCAACCAGTATCAAACCAAGACCACTTACAAACACACTTATAACTTTTACATCAAAAATTAAAGCGTTCGAGGTTATTTGAAATGTAAAAATCAATTTTAATTTGCACTATTAAAATTGATTTTTACGCGTCTTCATTTTATATTAAGACTGAACTATTCGGACTAATATAATATGTTTCAGCTCGAATCGTACATAATATATTGGCTACTAAACTATGTCTTTAACTGTTAAAAATCAAAATTTTCAAGAAGTAATCAAGACTTTTTTAAAAGAAAATTTTCCAGAGTTTTCTCGAAGTTTCGACAAATTTCATTTAGCTCCAGACCGTCAGTTATTGGAAAACGTTATTTTTCCTTATTTTGTCGATCGAACTGAATTTCAGAAAGTGCTTTTTGTCGGCTGTGAATGGTATTCAAAGCCATACAATAAATATTTTAAAAATAAAGAATATTGGACAATTGAAATCGACCCAAAAAGACGAAAATACGGAGCAAAAAACCACGTCACTGATTCAATTGCCAACTTAAAATCTCATTTCAAAGATAACTACTTCGATCTAATTATTTTTAATGGAGTTTTCTATGCAGAAAATCTAGAGCAAAAACAAGAAACCGAGGATGCTTTCAGCCAATGCCATCAAACCCTAGATCGAGGTGGTGTCTTGGTTTTAGGCTGGAATGATACGGATGAGATTTTGCCATTTCCACTAGAAAAATGTGAAAGCTTACAAAAATTTCAACCTTATTTCTTTGCGCCATTATCGACTGCTAAGTATTTAACTACATCCAATAACAGACATACCTATAGTTTTTACCAAAAAAATTAGTTTAAAGCCTCGACCTTACAAGGCACAATTGTTTTGGACGGGGATTTCAACCCCGTCTCTATTGCCTAATTTTGATTTTTTTCCTCTGGAAAGGTGAGTTGAAATTCTTCAATTAACTCATCCAATTCTTCTAGTGCTTGATCGACATCAATTCGAAGCGTACCTAAATTTGGTTGTTCGAGAAGTTTGACTAAAAACTCGCGCTTGTCTTCAATTTGCGAAATTTTTGCTTTGATTGCTAACTTATCCATAATTTATCTATTTGAGGACTATTTTCCTCTAGGATAATAAAATTAATGTTTAGATACAAATTGTTAAATATATTTTTTGCAAATGCTCGCTCAATTATCTCTGGCAAGAATCGGTTTAGTCGTCGGTAGCATTTTGACTACTATCGGCATTGTGTCATATATAACTGGAAATGCTACGCTAAATTTAGCGGGATTATTCTACGGAGTTCCCGTTTTACTTGGTGGATTGGCACTCAAAGCTGCCGAACTCAAGCCTATTCCTTTCATCAAGCAAACTTCTCCAGAAATTATCTCTCTGCGAGAACAACAAGCAACACCCACCCAAAATCAACTACGCAATGATGTTACTCGCTTTCGCTACGGACAAGAAGCACATCTAGATGATTCTTTAGCACGCGTTGGTTTAAGTCCTAATGACGAGCAAAGACCAATTTTAACAGGAATCTGGGAAACAGAGGTAAATGGTGCGTATACTTTAATGATGGAATTTTACTCTCCATTTATTTCTCTAGAGCAATGGCAAGCAAAACAAGAAAAAATTGCCAAATTTTTTGGCCCTGGTATCAAAGCTGATGTTGTTCAACCAGAAGAAAAGCGAATCGATCTCAGTTTAATTAGACTTCCAGAAGAATCAGCATAAATTTGGGAGTGCGCTGTTTCCCGATTTATTTTTCTAGTCGAACCACATACCATTGCAGATATTGCCCAGTACCGATATCGAATTCATAATAATTTTCCATTAGGTGTTGGGCTTGTTCTTCAACTGAAGAAAGTTTTTGTATTTCTCTTGGTAAATCATTGGGACGATCGCGCAGAATATCGGTCAGTTTTTCTTTTAACTTTTCTGCGCTGAGAAATTGTTCTTCGCGATCGGTTTCCAGGACGACATAAGCGTCCTCTCGATACATAATTGAGTCTGACATTTGCAAAATAAGCATGAGAATAAAAGTTATTTTATCGTTTCAGCTCATTATCAATAACTAAATACTCTAAAATAAGAATTGCCTTAGCATAGGAAATTTGTGTCAATTTCGTATTCTCGATCGCTTAGAAAGTTTATTAAAAGAAAAAAATAAATGATTGGCTTAGAGAAATAACGAGTAACCGATCGAGCCAAAAAAGTAATTATAGCCACATTCGATCGAAAGTTCGCGTGCTGAAATATATTACCAGCTATAAAATTAACTCAATATTGAAGAGGTTATATGACTGAATCGATTCGCTTTTTGATGTGCGCTCCCGACCACTATGACGTAGATTATGTAATTAATCCATGGATGGAGGGTAATATCCATAAATCTTCGCGCGATCGCGCCGTAGAACAATGGCAAAAACTCTATCACGTCCTTAAAGACAACGCGATCGTCGATTTGGTCGAACCCGCTAAAGGTTGGCCAGATATGGTTTTCACCGCTAATGCAGGTTTGGTTTTAGGTAAAAACGTCGTCCTCAGTCGCTTTTATCACAAAGAACGTCAAGGCGAAGAACCATATTTTAAAGAATGGTTCGAAGATAATGGTTTTACAGTTTACGAACTTCCTCAAGACTTGCCCTTTGAAGGTGCTGGCGATGCCCTTCTAGACAGGGAAGGACGGTGGTTATGGGCGGGATATGGTTTTCGTTCCGAACTCGACTCACACTCTTATTTAGCGAAATGGCTGGATATCGAAGTATTGTCTTTGCGCTTGATCGACAATCGCTTTTATCATCTCGATACTTGTTTCTGTCCTCTCGATCGCGGTTATTTACTTTACTATCCAGGGGCATTTGATGCTTATTCCAATCGTCTGATCCAGATGCGCGTACCCGCAGAAAAACGCATTGCGCTTGACGAACCGGATGCAGTTAATTTTTCTTGTAACGCGGTTAATATTAATTCGATCGTAGTCATGAATAAAGCTAGCGATCGCCTCAAACAAAACTTAGTCGATGCAGGTTTTCAAATTATCGAAACACCGCTAACAGAATTTCTTAAAGCTGGCGGTGCGGCTAAATGCTTGACTTTGCGTTTTACCGAACCCGTATTAGAAGACGTTCATGCCAACGAACCAGTAGAAAGTCGCATAGTCCACATGGAAGGACATTTACTCGATGCTGGTATCATGAACCAGGCATTAGATTTAATCATCGAAAATGGCGGTAGTTTTCAAATACTCAACTTTAATTTGGGCGTACAAAGACAGAGTACTTCCGCCACCGATGTCAGAGTTTCTGCGCCTTCACGCGAAGTTATGGAAGAGATCGTCACTCAGTTAATCGATCTCGGTGCAGTACCTCCTCCTCAAGAAACTTGCGATACTAATATTGAAGTAGTTAACAAAGCAGGAGTTGCCCCCGATGACTTCTACGTTACAACTATTTATCCTACAGAAGTAAGAGTAAATTGCGACTGGGTACAGGTGAAAAATCAGCGCATGGATGGCGCGATCGTCGTCAATCAAACTGCTGATGGTATGGTAGCCCACTGTAAGCTTTTAAGAGATTTAGAGGTTGGCGATCGCGTTATCGTTGGGGTGGAAGGTATTCGTACCACGCGCAAAACCGAATCGCGAGAAAAACGCAACAGTCCCGAATTCAGCTTTATGGGTGCGGGAGTTTCTAGCGAACGCAAAGTAGAATTAGTCGTCGAACAAGTTGCTTGGGAATTACGTCAAATTCGCGACCAAGGCGGTAAAGTAATAGTAACGGCTGGGCCAGTTGTCATTCATACCGGTGGGGCAGAACATCTTTCTCGTTTGATTCGCGAAGGTTACGTGCAGGCACTACTAGGAGGTAACGCGATCGCCGTTCACGATATCGAACAGGCGCTAATGGGAACTTCTCTGGGCGTTGATATGCAAAAAGGTGTACCCGTACGCGGCGGACATCGCCATCACCTCAAGGTTATTAATGCCATTCGCCGTTATGGTAGTATTGCCGAAGCAGTCGCACAGGGTGTTTTAAACAAAGGCGTTATGTATGAATGCGTCAAGAATAACGTTCCTTTCTGTTTGGCTGGTTCGATTCGCGATGACGGGCCATTACCCGATACAGAAATGGATTTAATTAAAGCACAAACTGAATATGCGCGACATTTGCAAGGAACGGATCTGATTTTGATGCTGTCGAGTATGTTGCACTCGATCGGCGTGGGAAATATGACCCCTGCTGGCGTAAAAATGGTTTGCGTCGATATTAATCCCGCTGTAGTGACAAAACTCAGCGATCGCGGTTCGGTGGAATCTGTCGGTGTAGTAACAGACGTTGGTTTATTCTTAAGCTTGCTAGTCAAGCAGTTGGATAAATTAACCAGTCCCTATCAAATGACTAAATCTGTTTAGTTTCGATCGAAATTGATTAAAACTAATCCCGTGGGTTAAAAACCCACGGGATTAGTTTTGAAGTGCGATCGGCTTTCAGCTATTGCTTATTCCGAACACTCCGATATTTAAGGATCGATCCAGCGATCGTCAGCCTTAATTAAATTAATTAACTCTTCTACGCCTCGATCTTCTGGTACTTTCTTGATTTCTTCTCTACCACGATAGAGAGAAATGTAACCTGCTTGCTTGCCAACATAACCATAATCTGCATCTGCCATTTCACCAGGGCCATTGACAATGCAACCCATTACGGCGATATCCAAACCCGTCAGGTGTTTGGTAGCTTCTCGTACTTTGTGCAGTACCTCTTCCAAATTAAACAAAGTACGACCGCAGGAAGGACAAGCAACGTATTCCACCATTGTCTTACGTAATCCCAACGCTTGCAGGATGCTGTAACAGACGGGAATTTCTTTTTCTGGTGCTTCGGTTAAAGAGACGCGAATTGTATCGCCAATCCCTTCTGCGAGTAAAGTACCAATCCCAGCAGTAGATTTAATTCTACCGTATTCGCCATCGCCAGCTTCGGTAACGCCTAAATGAAGGGGATAGTCCATTCCCAAATCGTCCATGCGTTTTGCCATCAAACGATAGGCAGCAAGCATAACAGGTACGCGGGAAGCTTTCATAGAAATTACCAAATTGCGGAAATCTAAAGATTCACAAATTTTGATAAATTCAAGTGCAGACTCTACCATTCCTTCTGGTGTGTCGCCGTAGGTAAACAGCATTCTTTCCGATAAAGAGCCATGATTTACCCCGATTCGCATAGCTTTACCTTGGTCGCGTAAGGAAACTACTAAAGGTTTTAGAGTTTCTTTAATTTTTTCGCCAATCTCATCAAATTCAGCCTGAGAATATTCTTGGCGATCGGATTTTGGTTTTTCAAAAACGTATAACCCTGGATTAATTCTTACCTTATCGACATGTTTGGCAACTTCTAGGGCAATTTTCATGCCGTTATGGTGAACGTCAGCAACCAAAGGCACAGATTTATATGTTTCGGCGAGTTTTAATTTGATTTCCGCCAAAGCTTTGGCATGAGCCATACTAGGAACGGTAACGCGGACGATTTCGCAGCCTATCTCATGCAGACGGCGAATACCAGCTACCGAACCGTCTATATCTAAGGTATCTTCATTAATCATTGACTGTACCACTACGGGATAACCGCCGCCGATAGTGATATCGCCAACTTTCACGGGACGGGTTTTGCGTCTGTGAATAGTGGTGTCGAAAGCTGCGGAGGTAGCAGCATTGTTTGGATTTTCCAGAGTTTGCATAACCTGTCGATCGATTTGAGGTTGCGAATTTAAAAATTTCTTTTATTGTCTCAAATTTCATGACATTAAATAGTGCTGAGTGCTGGGAGAAATTAAAGTTGGCGCCAGCAACCAATTGGCAAACAGTAATAATTTTCGTACTCTGACATAGATTTCTCTACTTCAGAAGCATTAAAAAAGTATCCCAAAGAAGAAGCAAATTCAACAATTCGATCGAGAAAATTATTTTGTTCTGCGAATAATTCTAGTCGATCGGTATGTTCTATGTTACAGACAACTATTTCGTAAAATTCATCTAAATCTGTGGTTAAGATAGGCTTTTTATCTTTTTCATAATCCGCAACTTTTTTGTGGGAAACACTCACAAAAATCGAGCCAAAACAGAAAAAAGTTAAAAACAGAAATAAAGATAGGAATAGACTCTCAAACATTGTAAAATTTTCCTGGAAATTATTTTTTAGAGTCTCTTAATTATTACTTGTAGATGCTAGTACTATATCCTACCGAAATCACAACCAAACTTTGATATTTATAAACACTGTCTATTTGCTAGCACCATATAAAATAGCATATCTTAAAAAGTAAGATTGATTCAGTTATATAAATTTTGATAGTATTTCGTTCCATTTAATTTTATGAATAGCTTGAAGCTCGCGGTCAGATTCTATTAACTTTGAATAATTTTCTACAAATTTTTCTAATGAGGCAATTCATCTCAAATAATATTTAAATGTAGGAATAATTCCATTAGTAATAACTTGACATCCATGGTTTTTAGCTATTTCTTGGATTTCATTATTGATTTTGTATGAATCATTTTTTTTGACATCGACCGATGAAAAAATATAAGATCTTCTTGGATTGAATTTAATGATTTTGTCTTTGACATTGAGCATCATTTGAAGATCGATTTTCTTGCCAAGCTTAATTTCTAGAGCTTCTATTAAATTTTTATTTTTGTAGAAGATTTCTAGATCTCCTGAACTCTTAGAAGTGCGATCGGAAGCAGTATGACTTCCCAACTCCTTTAATGTACAAGATTTATATCTTTCAACTTCCACAATCAAACATTGATAAATAGCATAGAAAGCTAGAACAGGTAACTTGGAAGCTCCGTGAGTCTTATAATTAAAATTAAAATGTTCTTCTAAAAAATATCTTAATTTTGGTACGGGAGCAATTGTCTGAATAAAGTCGAAGTTAAATTTTTTATTTTTGGCAGCAATAATGATAATTCTTTCTCTATTTTGTGGAACTCCAAAATCCTTACCATTTAATAGTTTGCGATCGACTAAATAACCAAGATCTTCTAGAGAGTAAAGAATTACATCTAATGTTCTTCCTTTATCGTGATGTATTAAATGTTTAACATTTTCTAATACAACTACATTAGGATTTTTAGCTTTAATGATTTCGCATATATTAAAAAATAGTGTACCTCTTGTATCTTGAAATCCTTTTCTTCTACCACATATACTAAAAGGCTGGCAAGGAAACCCTGCTGTTAAAACATCAAAATCTAGAACTTTTTCGATATTTATTGTGGTTATATCTGGCTTTGGAAGTTCTCCAAAATTATTAAAATAAACTTTTTGACAAGCTTCATTTATTTCACAAGAATCAACACATGCATAACCCGCTTTTTCAAAAGCAATTCTAAAACCACCAATACCAGCAAAAAGATCGACAAATTTCAATTCTTGGTTTGCCACTTTCTAACAATATTTAATACAAAGAATAAACTTAAAAAATTTCGGCGTGTCACAGTATAACACACCGAATCACAAGGGAATTTTCGAGCTTACATTATTAAAATTTACCCATTAAAGCCTCATTACAACGATCGCAAATAGTTGGATCTTCCTTAAATTCTCCAACGCGAGTTGAATAATTCCAACAGCGATCGCATTTGTGTCCGTCTGCTTTGACTACGCCAACAGAAACTAAGTCGGATTCGCTTTTATAATTAGCTTTTTGAATCGTTTCGACAGAATCTAGCAATTCTACTTGCGAGGCTAAGAAAAGATAGCGCAATTCATCAACGCGATCGCCGCTTAAACTGTTAGCAGGATTAAATTTTTCTAACTTTTGTTTTAACTCGGCATCAGCAATGTAAAGCAAAACTTTAGCATCTAAAGAAGAACCGATCGCCTTCTCTTTACGCGCTTGTTCCATTACTTGGTTGACTTCGTTGCGGAGTTGCCGTAATTTCGACCATTGCAACCCTAATTCTGGCTTGTTCCACTCAGAGTTCATTTCTAGCCAACCAGCCTCAAACACGGACTGATAGGGTGTCTTATAGGGAAGAAATTGCCAAATATCCTCAGCCATATGACAGAGTACTGGCGCGATCGCCTTGGCTAAATTTTCTAAGGCAATTTTTATAACTGTCTGACAGCTACGACGGCGTTTCGCATCCAAACTGGAGATATAAAGTCTGTCTTTGGCAACATCTAAGTAAAAATTAGACAAATCGACGACGCAAAAATTTTGGACAGTTTGGAAGAAACGATAGAATTGAAAACTCTCAAATGCTTCTTGTACTTCAGCGAATACTTCATCGATCCGATGCAGCATGTATTTATCCAATTCTGGCAATTCTGCATAGGGAACTGTATGCTTGTCTGGATCGAAATCATTTAAACTTCCCAACAAAAATCTGGCTGTATTGCGAATTTTGTTACGGATATCCAGTAACTGTTTGAGAGTATTTAAACCGAGACGAACGTCAGCAGAATAATCAACTGAAGATACCCACAAACGTACAATATCTGCACCGTAAGCATCTACTTTTGTTTTTTTGAGTTTATCGTTTTCTTTGACTTCAAGCATACCGCCTTCGATGACGACAGCAGGATCGACGACATTCCCTAAAGATTTACTCATTTTGCGACCCTGTTCGTCTAAAACAAAACCGTGAGTTAATACGGTTTTATAGGGTGCAATTCCTGTCGTCGCGACACTGGTAAGCAAACTAGATTGAAACCAACCCCGATGTTGATCGCTTCCTTCTAGGTACATATCGACAGGATATTTTAAATTATCTCGTCTCTTAGCAACTGCTGCCCAAGAAGAACCAGAATCGAACCAAACATCCATGGTGTCAGTTCCCTTGCGATACTTACGTCCGTTGTTGCGATAAGTTTCTGGTAATAATTCTTCTACCGAGAGTTCCCACCAAACATCCGAACCTTTAAGGGCGATAATTTGCCTGACGTAATCGATCGTCTCTGGATTTAAAAGTGGTTCGTTGGTTTCTTCGTCATAAAAGACGGGAATAGGAACGCCCCAATTTCTTTGACGAGAGATACACCAATCAGATCGATCGGCTACCATTGGCGTGATGCGATTTTCACCTTGGGCGGGAATCCATTTTACCGACGCGATCGCCTTCAACGCTTCATCACGAAATCCTTCTACAGAAGCAAACCACTGTTCGGTAGCACGAAAGATAGTCGGTTTTTTGGTACGCCAATCGTAAGGATATTTATGTTGATAGGGTTCTTCTTTGAGTAAAGAATTAGTGTCTTTGAGTGCGGCAATTACCGCTTCGTTACCGCCATTAAGGACGTTTAAGCCAGCAAATTGTCCAGCTTCAGAGGTAAAATTACCTCGATCGTCTACAGGTGAAAGAATGGGCAAACCGTATTTTTGACCGACGATATAATCTTCTTGACCGTGTCCTGGTGCAGTATGTACTAGTCCAGTACCAGAATCGGTAGTGATATAATCGCCACCAATAACTATGTTACTTTCGCGATCGAACAGGGGATGACGATAGGTAGTGTGTTCTAAATCTTTTCCCAGTACTGTAGTTTTAACAGTTAATTGAGTCTCAAATTTTTGCGAGATAGTTTCAACTAAATCTGCCGCGACAATTAAGTATGTAATATTTTCAGGTTCTGTTTGAGAGGCGATCGATCGCGTCTCTACAATTGCGTATGTGAGATCGGGATTAATTGCAACGGCTAAATTACCTGGGATAGTCCAAGGTGTTGTCGTCCAGATCGCTACAGCTAAATTGGGAAAAAATGGCGCAAAAATTTCTTTGACTGCATCTCCTAGTTTGGTAACAGGAAAAGCAACATAAATGCTTGGGGAAACATGACCTTCAGGATATTCTAACTCTGCTTCGGCTAGGGCTGTTTGCGAACTAGGACTCCAGTGAACTGGTTTTAAACCACGGTAGATATAACCTTTCAGTGCCATTTGCCCGAAAACGTCGATTTGTGCGGCTTCGTAGGCTGGATTGAGAGTTAGATAGGGATGTTCCCATTCTCCCCAAACACCATAACGTTTGAAGCTGTCGCATTGTTGCTTCATAGCTTCGATCGCAAAATCCCTTGCTTTATGACGCAAAGTTATAGGAGTGAGATTTTTTCTCTCCTCAGATTTCATGTTTTGCAATACTTTCAGTTCGATCGGCAAACCATGACAATCCCAGCCAGGTACGTAGCGTACCTTATAGCCGCGCAGCATCTTATATTTGTTGATAATATCTTTGAGAATTTTGTTGAGAGCGTGACCTATATGTAGAGAACCGTTAGCATAAGGAGGGCCGTCATGTAGAACGAAAATTTCCCCTGGATTGTTTTGGGATAATTTTTCGTATATTTGTTTTTCTTGCCAAAATTTTTGCAATTCTGGTTCGCGCTTAACGGAATTTGCCCGCATATCGAATTTAGTCTTGGGCAAATTAACGGTGTCTTTGTAATTCTTTGGTTCTGTCACGTCTAATTCAACAAAATAACTAACGGCTTGGTCTACTTTTTTTATCTTATCTTGTGTTCGTTGTTCATAGTTTATAGTTCATAGTTGAGGCGTGGCCGATCGAGGTTTCCTCAAAATACAGAACGCCGTTATGGTTCATGGTTCATTGCCCCTGTTCCCTATTCCCTATTCCCTGTTCCCTATTTAGTCGAATTTTCTTCAGGTTTGTCGTCTTCTTCAAAAATTTTGGCTATTTCAGCTTTTAGATCGGCAACTTCATCTTCTTTTGCCTCTGTTGTTTGAGGCTGTTCGTTATTTTTTAGTTTGTCAGAATTTTCAAGAGTTTTTGGTTGTACAGACGATTCAGGTTGGGATATTTCTTGTGAAGTAATTTCTACTTGATTTTCTGCGATCGCTTCGGGTTGGTTAGCGATCGGTGTTTCTGGAGGAGGAGGGGTTTCTATTTTAGTTTCAGCGATCGCATCTGGTTTGTTTAAAGGTATTTCAGTTTTAAAATCTTTTGGTTCGATAATTATCTTTTCAATAATTTCTATTTTATTTTCGGTGACGTTTTCAGGCGCGATCTCTAAATTTTCTGATGTTTCTTGTGCTTCATCCACGACTTCAGCTACGGTTTTGGGTTCAACTGATGATGTTTCTGTAGTTTCTGGAGTAGCTAGTGTCTGAGTTATTGGCGTTTGAGATCTTTTTTCTCGTTCAAATTCTTCGTCTGCTTCCAAAATTGGTGCAGCAGTTAACCCCGTTTCCTTTGATTTATTTTTGCCAAACAAACGAGAAAAAAAGTTTTCTTGTTTGACTGTTTTAGGTTGTTGGTTAGTCGCAACAATGTTTTGTTTTGTTTCTCTTATCGCTGGCGCGATTGCTTCTGTTTCTTCTACTTCTTGGCTAGTTTCTGTTACTAATGTTTTTGTTACTTCAGTAATTTTAATAGTTTCAATTTCTAAAGTTTCCCCATTGGTTGCTGCTTGTACGGGTTCGATTTCGACTTGTCGATCGGTATCTACTGCTGGGGTAACTTCAGAAGAATCTAAAGACTCATCTGTTTGTGTAATTTCTGGTTCGATTACCGCGCGATCGACTGCGGTTGTTTCTTGCTTAACTACTGCTTGAGGTTGAGGAGTAGTTTCTAGCTGAACTTTTGGTTTGCGGAAGAGATTGAACAAACCGCCAGAAAAACCCAACAAAAATGCCGTTACAGAAAAACTTTTCATTGCGGGTATTTTTTCAGGATTGGCGATCGCGCCACGCAAATTAATTGTTTCTGCGCCGTAAGCTAACAGTAATAATGTCGCTGCGGTTTGCCCCAATAGTAAAGCACCTGTGATGCGTTCGGCACACACCCACAGTACTAAAGCATAAAACAAACCAACGCCACTCCACAAGAAATCGTCTTGACGATGGACTTTTGGCGCAAAGAAGGCGGCTAAGAAAAAGGCAATACTAATCAAACCAATGGCGATCGCTAGGACGTATGCCAGCATTTTGTGGTTACTCCTTTGGAACTCTTTTCATTCCATTGTGCTGCAAGATGTCCCTTTATATACAGATACGCAACAATTGGTTAATGCGAGTTAGAAGTTGGCGATTGACATACTTTACCGATCGAGAGTAATGTCAATATTAGTCAGCTCCTTGCCGTCCGTGTTGCATGGAACGTCCATAACTCGCTCGAATCGACTTCCTTATCATTACCGACCGTGTCCTTAAATAATACCGATTCCTTTATAAATGCCATTCCGATCGACAAAATTCGCTATAACGAACAAGGATTGGTAGCGGCGATCGCCCAAGATTATCTCGATGGTACTGTCTTAATGATGGCTTGGATGAATCGCGAATCATTGCAAAAAACTTTAGAAACACAAGAAGCTTGGTACTGGAGTCGTTCTAGACAACAATTGTGGCATAAAGGAGAAACATCGGGACACATTCAAAAGGTTCGCGATCTTCGTTACGATTGCGACAGCGATGCTTTATTAATAACGATCGAACAAATTGGCGATATTGCTTGTCACACTGGCGAAAGAAGTTGCTTCCATCAAATAGACTCAACTAAAACTCCACCACCAGCAGATACTTTATCTGCCGTTTATCGAGTCATCAGCGATCGTAGAGACAACCCCAACGAAAATTCTTATACGTGTAAGTTATTAGCGGGTGGTGACAACAAAATTCTCAAAAAAATCGGCGAAGAATCTGCTGAAGTCGTGATGGCTTGTAAAGATGACGATAAAGACGCGATCGCGGGCGAAGTAGCCGACCTTTTCTATCATACCCTCGTTGCTCTTGCCCATCACCAAGTCGATATCAAAGACGTTTATCGTAAATTACAGCAAAGAAGGAATTGACTCTTCCCCGCCTGAATTTTCGATGGCGCTTTCCCTACAATTGTTCTAAATAACTGAGCAGATCGGCCATTTCTTGAGTATTTGGTTGAAATTTTGGCATTGGTGGCGTTTTACCGCTAATTACTTGGTGGATTATGCCAACTTTGGTTTTTCTTTTTGGGACATTTTTAAGACTTGGTCCGACAATGCCATCAGCTTTTATACCATGACATGCAGCACAATTAATTTCAAATATAGCACGACCTTTAAAACTGTCACCTTGAAGAGACAAAACCTCTTGAGAGTATCGAACATATGGATCCGATCTACGATGCCAATAGATACTCAGCGTAATCATAGAGATACTCAGTACTAGCGCTACTACTAATAAAATAAAATGCTTAGCCGATGCTTGAATTGAAGTAAACTGATTATCCACTGAATTATCTGAGTTTTTTTGTTTAAGCTTTAAATTATTTCGATTAATAAACATAGCTTAAAATTTATAGACTGACTAAGCAAGTCGTCAAAATTGAGAATTTTTTTGAGACGTTCGATCTGGTTGTCTGATGCTTTAAACTAGCTGAGTGTAACCAACTAGCAACAAATTGCCAAAACGCTAGAACTAAAAGCGTTCGTGAAATAGAATAAATAATAGATAAGTTTTTTTGCAATAGAGGAGAAACTCTGTGATCGAACCTTTGTTATTAGGTATTGTAATGGGATTAATCCCTGTAACCTTAGCTGGATTGTTTTTTGCTGCTTATATGCAGTATAAGCGCGGCAACCAGCTTGGTCTCTAAACTGAAATTGCCTTCCCCTCTTGTAGGGGCAGGTTTTTTCTAAGAATTTTCCAGAAAATACGATTAAATAAGAACAAGTTGAGCGAGATCGAAAGTTAAATTCCCTACTAATTGCAATTTAGCTTGGCGTTGCCCGTCGCTCGTATGGAATAATTGAATTTTTAAATAATTGGGTGGTCGATAAGGTAATAGCTGCGCCCACTCGATCGCGGTAATTCCTGGCTGTACTTCCACTCCTTCCCAATAAATTTCTGGATGAAGCGCTTCTATTTCTGTGCTTGAGAGTCGATATAAATCTAAGTGATACAGTGGTAAACGTCCGTCAGTATATTCATCGATCAAGCTAAAAGTAGGGCTGACTATCTGTTCGTTAATACCCAAACCATTACCTATGCCTTGAACTAGCGTTGTTTTTCCCGCCCCCAAATCTCCTTCTAAAAAAATAACGCTACCTACAGGTAATAATTGTCCTAATGATTTGCCTAATTGTTGAGTTGAATTAGCATTGGCAAGAGCAAGGACAAAAGACATCAGAAACCTCCAGTAGTTTGGTAACTCCGCGTCTTCAGACCGAGGCGTTTAAGCGACGCGAGCGGATCTATCCGCTTATTGATTTGCAGCATTGAATGAACTACTCCAATTCGCTACGCTGAAATTGGAGTTTCTGTCGCTTCACTGAGGAAAGTTGCCGCATCGATCCGCAGTGCTTTCGCTCCTTGGTTGATACGGTAGAGCTTCCCTCTCCACGATTAAGGACGTTAGT
>JBOFLQ010000275.1:0-38563 GCA_051657945.1 Xenococcaceae cyanobacterium
CTGATTCTCTCGCCTGGGGAATTTTAGAAGTTCTTAAAAACCCTGCTTACGCACAATGGTTAATTGACAATGCTTATGAAGATCTCGAACATCGCTTTAGTTGGTCGAAACTAGCTCGACAAACAGAAGCAGTTTACGGTAGAGTTTTACACGAACACAAGCAGGTGGTTTGGTAAAGTAATAAGTAGCAAGTAGCGAGTAGCAAGTAGCAAGTAGCGAGTAGCAAGTAGCGAGTAGCGAGTAGCGAGTAGCAAGTAGCGAGTAGCGAGTAGCGAGTAGCGAGTAGCGAGTAGCAAGTTTTTAATTTAGATCGTGCCAAGCTAAGTAAAATTCTGGGTACGATCTATTTTGAGCGCATTCCCAAAGAACTTTTACGGCTTCTTGGTTTGTGGTATTTTTTAAAGCTTTGACAACGATAGACATCAAAGATTTTGTCGAAATTTTCTCTAAACTTTCTGCTGCTCGCCAACGAGTAGATTCATTCCTAGTAGAACCAATTAACTTAACTAAAGCCGCGATCGCAAATTCATTTCCTGGAGCAATTTTTCCTAAACTTTCTACTGCTTGCTCACGAGTAAATTCAGTTCTAGTAGAATCAATTAAATTAACTAAAGCCGCGATCGCTATTTCATTTCCTGGGTCAATTTTTCCTAAACCTTCTGCTGCTTCAATGCGAGTAGATTCATTCCTAGTAGAACCAATTAAATTAATCAAAGCCGCGATCGCTATTTCATTTCCTGGGTCAATTTTTCCTAAACGATATGCTGCTTCAATGCGAGTAGATTCATTCCTAGTAGAACCAATTAATTTAACTAAAGCCTCAATCGCTATTTCATTTCCTGGGTCAATTTTTCCTAAACGATATGCTGCTTCAATGCGAGTAGATTCATCGTTGGAAGAATCAATTAACTTAACTAAAGCCGCGATCGCTATTTCATTTACTTGGTCAATTTTTCCTAAACTTTCTGCTGCTTGCCTACGAATAGATTCATCACTAGTAGAATCAATCAACTTAACCAAAGCCGCGATCGCTATTTCATTTCCTGGGTCAATTTTTCCTAAACTTTCTGCTGCTAGCCAACGAGTATATTCATCAGTAAAAGAACCAATTAAATTAACTAAAGCCTCGATCGCTATTTCATTTCCTGGAGCAATTTCTCCTAAACTTTTTGCTGCTCGCCAACGAATAGATTCATTCCTAGTAGAAGCAATTAAATTAACTAAAGCCTCGATCGCTATTTTATTTCCTGGAGCAATTTTTCCTAAACTATATACTGCTTGCC
Source organism: Xenococcaceae cyanobacterium (assembly GCA_051657945.1). Taxonomy (GTDB): domain Bacteria; phylum Cyanobacteriota; class Cyanobacteriia; order Cyanobacteriales; family Xenococcaceae; genus CAZJTL01. The sequence continues at coordinate 1,284 of JBOFLQ010000275.1, forward strand.
AACGAGTAGATTCATTCCTAGTAGAAGCAATTAAATTAACTAAAGCCTCGATCGCTATTTTATTTCCTGGAGCAATTTTTCCTAAACTATATAATGCTTGCCAACGAGTAGATTCATCGTTAGAAGAATTAATTAACTTAACTAAAGCCTCGATCGCTATTTTATTTCCTGGAGCAATTTCTTCTAAACTATCTGCTGCTCGCCCAAGAATATATTCATCGTTAGAAAAATCAATTAACTTAACTAAAGCCTCGATCGCAAATTCATTTCCTGGGTCAATTTTCCCTAAACTTTCTGCTGCTAGCCAACGAGTATATTCATCAGTAAAAGAACCAATTAAATTAACTAAAGCCTCGATCGCTATTTCATTTCCTGGAGCAATTTCTCCTAAACTTTTTGCTGCTAGCCTACGAGTATATTCATCGTTAGAAGAATCAATTAACTTAATCAAAGCCGCGATCGCTTCTATTCGGTTTGTCTCTGTCAGTATAGTTTGAGCCGAGCTTTTTAGATCGGAAATAAGGTTGCCAAGTGCCAACTCTACAACTTGTCTAACAATTTCTTTTGTCTTAGAATATTCCTTAAACTCATTAATTCCTGCTGCTGCAAGAAAATAAGCTCGATAGTGATAAAACTTTCTACTTCTATATCTAAAAAACAAAAATCTAAATTTATAACAGCCATCCTCAAAATCAACTAAAGAGTTAATAAATTCTTCTTTCTTTTCCTTAGCTACATACTCACGTCCTAGTCCTAACCAAAGTAAAATAACTTCCTTCCACTTTGGTTCAAAAATGCGATACTCTTTGCCTTTTACTGGTTTCTTTACACGATCGCTGGGTAGAAAAAAGTCCCAATCATCAATTGCACAAGCAGCAAAATATTCTTGAAAGGTAGGATGAAAGAAAGCATAAACTGCTTCATTGGTAGCTAAATCTCGATCTACTATATTCAGCCAACCCAAAGCTTCAGCTAACTTAAATAATTCTTCTCCCATCTCTTGACAAGCTAAACTGTCTTTAAGACGATATCTAGAACCACTGTCGATAGCTGCAATAGCTAACTTACCCAAAGCTTGATGTAATTCAGTTCGTTTTTCTGATTGTCTAGTTAAATCCCGTATATTTTTCTTCCAATTGTAGAAATAGGGAAGATAGCGTTGATAAAATTCTGCTTTGGTTTCTGGTAATTGTCCTTGCTGTAACGTCCAAATATGACACAACAACACTAACCGCAAAGGATTTTTGACTAACTCGCGAATTCGTTCTTTTCCTGATTCATTCAGCTTGGCGATTAAATCTGTTCCCAATTCTGGCTTATTTAATTGGTTAAACCAGTGTTGTATAAATTCATCTCTTTGAGAATCTTCAAATTCTAAAGTTCTATAAATATCGAACTTCGAGAGTGGATTAGTTAAATTGGCATCCCAAACATTAAGACGACAGGATAACACTACTCGCGCTTTTGCCAAATAACCCGATCCGATTTGCTTTTCTATAGTTGTTAATGCTTCTACTGGAGATGTCGCTTTCATCTCATCCAAACCATCCAGTAACAGCCAAATTTCACCTTGTTGAGTATTGGTAAACTTTTCGGCTAAAGCTTCTTTTAATTCTTCTGGTACATTCCGCACTGATAATTCAGCCTGTGGTACTAATTCTTTAATAATTAGTAGTGCATCCTTAAGCCATTTTTGCTCTAAGTATTCTTCAATAGTTAGTCCTTCTAAATTTGCCAAAGATATACAAATCGGCAAACCTTTATTTTGTTCGTCTATTTCCTTAGCAATTTTCTCTAGTAATGTACTTTTTCCCGCCCCAGGTTCGCCAATAATGGCAATACTTTTCGTGCTTTCTGCTTGCTTGGCACTTAAACCAATATGTTCGAGAAATTGATTATGTTTAAATTGACGAGTAATTTCTTCTTTTGCCTCTAATTTATATACATCCTCCATTGGTAAATCTTTATTTGCTGGACGGTGTTGTTGTTGTTTCCGTTCCATCAAACCTAATGGCACGTATATATCTAACTCAAAGTCTTCTTCTGTAGCGTGTTGTCGCAAGGGATGTTTTTCTAGCATCAGGCGACATACTTCGCGCCAAGTAATGGGAGGTAACTCTGTCCGATCTTTAATGGATAAATTAAAAATCTGGTAATTAATAGTCTCAGAAATATCGCCTGTAGTTAAGCTTCCCCCAACAGAATTATTTTTTAAAATACTTTGTGAATACTGTTCTGGGTTTGGGGAATCACTCATACTTATGTTTTCTTAGCTTGAGATGATAATTTTACAGCGTCCAATCTTTTAATTCTAATTCTTTAATTTTACCGAAATGCTTTTGATTATGAGTGATTAAGACTAAATCATTAGCGATCGCAACACCTGCAATTAATAAATCGATATCGTCAACAGGAGTCCCTTTTTGCCTCAGATCGGCATATATTTCAGCCGATTTTTTTACAGATTCTTCTGTTAAAGGTAGAATTTGATTCGACTTAGAAAATACTAAAAACTTCTCAAGTTGTTTCTCGGCATCTCGATGTTTTAAACCACTTAAAATTTCATAGTAAGTAATCAAACTAAAGCTCAACTGTTGATATTCTTGTAAATACAGATTGCAATTCTCAACAACTTTAGGATGATTGCGAAAAAACAGAGAAAGAATATCTGGATCGAGTAAACAAGGTTTCATCAGAAATTCTCCGTGATGAAGAAGCTTGACGACGCTGTTCTATTTCTTCACAGAAATCGCTGAAGTCTTCTTCAGGCATATCTGACCAACTACCTGCAAACTGCATAATCTCATCTACATTATTATGCGATTTTTCTTGGGTTAAATTACCTAAATCAATGTTCTTTGCCTTAACACTAGTAAGCATTTCCTGGTTTTGACCACCTTTTTGCGTCATATCTTGCGCTTTGAGATCGCCTTCTAATTCGAGTCCACTAGCCATTATTTGACGACCACCTTCGATTTTTTCTAATTGTTTTATTAGTTCTATCAGCTTTTTGGCAAAATCTTCGTCCTCTTCCATTACTTCTGCCAATTTTCGCTTAAATTTATCTTGATTCTTTTCTGAAGGATCGTCTTGGGCTTTAAGAAGTTTGCCTTCTACACCTTCTTGTTGAAACTTATCTCTAATCAACTTACGCAGTTGACCAATTTTGTTAGAAACCTCTTGACCTAAGTTTTCTCCGCCTTTTTCGATGGCTTTATTGAAGATGACTGTTGCGATCGCGGTGGCAGCAGTAGTTAAAGTAACGATTTCCATAGCATAAACAAACTGGCTTTTGTTAAATATAGCGTGCCAATTTGGTTCTAAAACAATAGATTAATAGAGAGCTTCAGTTTTTAACTTCGATCGAAAATCTTTAACCGACCTGCGGCCCTTGGTAACTCTTAACGGCGGCAGGTAAACTTTTCGGAACGGCGGATAAACATATCCGAGGAAACCGACCATTTGACTGCCTTGGCGTACCGTCAACAGGTTAGGCTGGCGGTTAGATACAAGGTTAGTTGCTCGTTCGTTCCCTCGGATAATCGAAGGGTCGCTTATCCCCGTCTTTTGGGACGATTGTGTTGGGCAAGGTTTAAATCCCGGTCCTTCACCTGACTATTCCCTATTCCCTGTTCCCTGTTCCCTTTTAACGCTACTTGCAGGGTAGGCACAAGGCACTACCCCTACTTGCTACTAATTACTTTTAACCTACTGTTGTCGATTAAATTCTTCCAGACGACGAGGAACTCTTTTAGTTGGCGAAGTATCGAAAGGAATCTCTGACTCTGACGGAGTTATAATTTGAGTTGGTGCTGGTTCGGGTGTGGGTGCTGGTTCGGGTTGAAGCATTCTGTTCCAGTTTTCAATTAGCGATCGCGCCGAATCGTAAACAGTCGTACCAGCAGGAATCATCCTCGCAATTTTAATCGCATTTTCTAGCGAGTTATTCGATTCTTCTTGTGCGTATGCTAGTAATTGATTGCTCCAAGCGTTAATTTCTTGCTGAGACTGACCGTACAAATCCGTAGAAGAAGAAATTTCCATAGCAATGCGAATCGCTTGAGAAAGTGCTTCAGGAGTTCTAGGTTGAGCAGTTATGTAAGCTTTATCCAATGCTTCACGAGCAAAAATTTCTCTGCGCCAGCTTCTAACTTTTCGGCGCACCTCTCCAGAAAGCGCTCTTCCCTTACCAATTCGATTGGCAACTTCGATCGCGCCACCGTAATCTTTTTGACTGGCAAGAGCATCAGCTTGGTCTAGAATCGGTTGGTCTTGGATGCGTTGGATATTGCCTGTCCAGGTGGCAATTTGCCGCTGTGCGTCGTCGTAGAGAGGACTACCAGAGGTAATTGCACTTGCTTGGGCGATCGCTTGTTGCCATGCTTCTGGTGAATTGCCTAAAGATAATTCTTGAGCGCGATCGAGTAGAGGTCGATCTTGAATGGTTCTAATTTGACCATTCCAACTAGCAATTTCTTTTTGAGCTTCAGAGTAGCGAGGGTTGCCATTGGGTACTAACTTGGCTTCGGCGATCGCTGCTCTAAAATCATTAATATTAGCTGGTTGAGCTAATTCACGAGCTTTAGCCAAGCGAGCGACATCTTCTATTTCTAGTTTCCAACGACCGATTAAGCCTTGTGCTTGGTCGTAGAGAGGGCTAGTTGCTTCAATTTTCGAAGCTTGAGCGATCGCGTCTTCAATGCTGCCTACCGTCCCCAAATCGGCGCTAGAACCTGCACCAGCCAACTTAGTCCAATCTTCAACTTGAGCGATTTTGACAGACGAGGGTAAGCGATTGACTACCGATAAGACATTATCCCATTGACGCGCTTGCATTTGCTTTTGGAGGTAGGTGACGATCTGCTCTTTTCCCTTAATAATTAGATTTTGAGCTTGCTTGTAAGCGTAACTATTTTCGCCAATAGCTTGAGCTTTTTCGATCGCTCCAATAATATTATCCATACCGCCTCGGCGTAGTTGGGCAAATGCCAAATCCACCTTAGCGGTTTCCTCCTGTGCCAGTTTAATGTTACCTACAGTCTTTTCGTATTGAGTCGTCGCCCAATAGCGATTCTGTACGTTAGTTAGCTGTACCGCCCACAAAAAAGCTTGATTCCAGTCCGCATCTCGCAGCGATTGGTCTGCTTTATTGTAAATTTTTTCTGCTTCAGACCAAATTGTTTGCCATTTGTCGATACGCTCGTTGACAAGTTTGCGAGCTTCAAGATTTTCGGGAATTTTACGAGCCATGGCGATCGAGTCTTTAATATTCCCTTCTTGAAATTTCTGCTCGCCGATATTAAGAATTTCTGTTGCCCACTTCTCGACGTTATGCTCGACTTGGTCGTGAAGGGGATGATTTTGTGGTAAAACCTTAACCAGGTCGATCGCTGCCATCAAGCTTTCTCCGGTGTTCTTATTCGCTTCTAACTGAGCGCAGTACAAGCGCATCGAAGCAGAGGCGATCGGCCAAAAAACGTTGGTGCAATCGGGAGTTTTTGGCAGCTTGAGCAAGAATGACGTAGCTGTAAAACCGACGCTACCAGCTACCAACACCACCAGAATACCCCACAATTGCCAACTTTGAAGAATCGATACTAATTGCGACCTCTGCATCTGAATTGCCTGAGTTCTATCGCTATTTATTGAAGTTGACGATGGGGGAAAATCTCGTTCGGATTTATTTCGATCTGCTGGCAGCAATGGATTTTGTAGCTCTGAAGACGAGCTGTCTTCTCGTTCAAAATTCATATCTGGCTTAGCAGAGTCAGCGTTGGCATTTTCCCGATTGCTTGTCATATTTTACGCAATTTTACTTAGCAACAATCTACTATTTTCCGATCTTGCTTGAATATCAAATTGCGATCTATATTATCATTACATTTTCTAATCGATCGACAAGATTTCTTTAAACCGACGACTTGCGTAAGTCTTCAATTAATTGAGCTAATTCGTCGCTACTAGCTTGATAAATCTTGCCACAAAATTGACAAGTAGCTTCCGCACCATTATCTTTTTCAATCATATCTTGAAGTTCGTCTTCTCCAAGCAATTTGAGCGCGCCCAAAACACGATTGTACGTACAGCCGCAGTGAAATTGAACTATTTGGCTTTCGGGAAAGATTGCTAGTCCTAAATCTCCTAACAATTCTTCAAACATCTCTGGCAAGGTTTTACCCGCCATTAATAAAGGAGTAAATCCAGTCAATTTGGCAACGCGTTCTTCGAGAAGTTCGACTAAAGCTTCATCACGAGCTGCTTTGGGCATAACTTGCAGCAGCAATCCACCCGAAGCGCTTACTCCTTCTGCACCAACAAATACACCCACTAGTAAAGCAGAGGGTGTTTGTTCGGAAGTTACTAAATAATTAGCAACATCGTCGCCAACTTCTCCAGAAACCAATTCGACTGTACTCGAATATGGATAGCCATAACCGATATCTCTAATCACATAGAGAAATCCTTCTTTACCGATCGCGCCGCCAACATCTAATTTTCCTTTCTCGTTGGGCGGTAATTCTACAGAAGGATGGTCTACATAACCTCTGACCGTGCCATCTAATCCCGCATCCACAAATATACCACCCATTGGGCCGTTACCTTTGATGCGAAGATTGACTCTCGAACCTTCTCGTTTCATACTAGATGCTAGTAGCAGCCCCGAAGACATGCCACGACCTAAAGCTGCTGTCGCTACATAGGAAAGTTTGTGCTTCTGTCTGGCTTCTTCAGCCAGACGGGTGGTAATTACCCCAACCGCTCTAATGCCGCCATCTGCCGCTGTTGCTTTAATTAATCGATCTGCCATTAACGTATCCTATCGGTTAATTTTTTTTAAGTTTCTTTAAGTAATTGTATTGGCGATCGGCTGATGAAAGCAAACGGGAGTGTATAAGTCGGCAAGCATTGAATTTAAAGGTGGAATAGCCTAGTTTGGAAACAGTTTCAAACTAATTTGTCCGTCCAAAGACTTTTGCCTTCGTCTTCGTAAAAACGATAGAAAAGATTTTCATCTTTGAAATGATGCTCGTCACAGATATGATGGATTATTTTTTGCTCGACCAAGTTTTGTCCGAAGGCGATCGCTTCTTCTCTGGACATCTGGCAATTTTTTACCAGCCAATCAACTGCTTCAGAAGCAACAAAACAGCGATGATAGAGTTTTAATTTATAAGGACGCGCTTTAATTTCAAAGCCATCTTTACTTCGCATTTTGGCGACGATCGCTGAGATATCTGGTACTGAAGGAGCGGCAGTAGGAGCGGGAGCGATCGCTGATTTTGGCTGTTGTGATTCTGGCTCGCTAGCAGATAAGCCTTTAACTCTAGCCAGTTTAAGGCGATCGTCTTGTCGCCAAAGACTGATACAATCTTTTTCTTGAATGACTAAAGATTGATTTTGTCGTCGTTCTTCATTATCTAAATATTTTTCTCGATAGTATTTAATGGCTACATCTAATTCATCTTTTTCAAAAACTTTAGCTTTGGCAAAAAGCTTATCTCGATAAATTATACCTGGTAATACTTTTTTGTTTTCTGCTACTTCATAAACTACGTGGCAGTATTTAACGTCATCTGCATTAAGAATTAGCATATGAAGCTTGACCTCTAATAACAGCTATTTAAATAACTTTTATTGTTTGTTGAGTGATTAATTATAGTTTCTTTAATTATTACTTAAGAAAATCTAAAATTCATGACGAGCAAATACTAAAACTTAGTTTTTTATTCTAATTTTTAGGTTCGAGCGCGAATCTTTGACAATTTTCTTAATATTCGAGCGAGCTATTTTTGTTCGACCTCAATTAAAAGTACTAGATATAGGTTAATCTCTTCCTTCTCAACTGCCAAGAATAGTTACGTTTTTAAAGCAAAAATTTATTAAAGAGAACAGGGGATAGGGGATAGGGGTTAGGGAATAGGGAATAGGGAACAGTAATGAGTAATGAGTAATGAGTAATGAGTAATGAGTTAACAGCCAATATTTACTTACTACTTGCTACTTTTGCCCGTTGCCCGTTGCCCGTTGCCCCTAGACCCTAATTAACCAGCTAAAGTTAGAAGTTTTTTCTGTTCCTCTTCAGTTAAATCTGTGGGTACTCCAACAATTTCTTTATACATCTTGATATATTCCAAAGCGGATTTTACCCAACTAAAATCTTGTTGCATAGCGCGTTTTTGCAGCGATCGCCATTGTGGTTTATAACGATATCCTTCCCAAACTCTGACCATACAAGTGTAAAAATCAAGGGGTTCGTAGCGATCGAAACAATAACCCGTACCAGCTTCATTAACTGGATCGTGATGAGTGACTGTATCGACCAAACCACCAGTACGCCGAACGAGCGGAACACAACCGTAACGCATGGCTAGCATTTGAGAAATGCCGCAAGGTTCGAAGCGAGAAGGCATTAAAAAGGTGTCGCAACCGCTGTAGATGCGACGGGACAAAGCGTCATTATAAAGTAATTGTACCGCCATCCGTCCGGGAAAACGAGATGACATTGACCATAATTGACTTTCGTAGTTGCGATCGCCAGTACCGAGAATAACTAATTGAGAGTCAGTATAAGAAAGGAAGCGTTCGATAATTTGCATCACCAAATCGATTCCTTTTTGTTCCACCAGTCGCGATACTATTCCCATTAGCAAGGCGTTGCTGTTTACTTCTAAACCCAATTCTTCTTGTAAAGCAATTTTATTGGCGCGGCGATCGTCGAGCGTATCGAGCGAGAAATTTTTGTGAATATATTTATCGGTAGCGGGATTGTAACTTTCTGTATCAATACCGTTGACAATACCTGAAAGTTTTCCTCCAATAAACGAAAGCAAACCTTCTAAAGTTTCTCCATACTCGATAGTTTGAATTTGCTGGGCATAGGTAGGCGAGACAGTATTAACGCGATCGGCATATTGTACTGCTGCCGCCATGGTATTGTGTCCTTGCATGTACCAAGGACACCAAGTAATTCGCTCTAAATACCAGCGCCAAGGCCCTTGATAAGCTAGGTTGTGAATGGTAAAAACGGTACTAATATCGGGAGACTGGTGCATCCAGATGGGAATCATCCCCGTATGCCAGTCGTGACAGTGAATTATTTCAGGTTTCCAGTAATTCCAAGCAAATTCTGCCGCACCATTGGCAAAAAAAGTAAAACGCCAATCTTCATCTTCTCCACCATAAATGCGGCGGGGATCGAAGGCAGGATGTCCGAATAAATAAAGAGGTACGTCAGTACCAGGTAGGATCGTTTCGTAAACGGCAAAAGTTTGAAACATCGCGGCTCCCCACCATACAGGCTGAGAGGGAACTTCCATTTTGTCCGAAACAAAGCCATAATAAGGCATAAAGATACGGACATCGTGACCTAATTTCCGCAAAATTTTGGGTAAAGCACCGACTACATCTCCCATGCCGCCTACTTTAGCAATGGGAGCAGCTTCCGCAGCTACAAATAAAATTCGCATATCTGTTTGGGTTTCCTCAGAAATACTAGTGCCTAGATCGATTGTGAATGCTTTACACTAAGCACTCCCTACGTGTTGAAGATTATCCCATAGGTTCTTACCACCTAAAAAGATTTTAATGGATCTGTTCGATCGCGATTTAAGGATCGAAGACGGTAAGATAATGAAATTAAGTTAAATTCCCTTAAAAAAATCTTTAGAATTCATCGTGAAACCAATTACTATCCTCGGTTCGACTGGCTCGATCGGCACTCAAACATTAGATATTGTTGCCACCCATCCAGATAAGTTTCGCGTTGTCGGTTTGGCTGCTGGAAATAATATTAATTTGTTAAGAGAACAAATTCGTCAGTTTCAGCCAGAAATTGTCGCAATTTGTGCTGAAGATAAATTGCCAGAATTAAAGGACGCGATCGCGGATCTTCCGAAGCAACCAATGATTCTTGCTGGTGCGGAAGGAATTACAGAAGTCGCCCGTTATGGTAGTGCCGAGAGTGTAGTTACTGGTATAGTTGGTTGTGCTGGATTATTGCCTACCATTGCGGCGATCGAGGCAGGAAAAGATATTGCGCTGGCTAACAAAGAAACTTTAATTGCTGGCGCGCCTGTGGTTTTGCCTTTGGTTGAAAAACATCAAGTTAAATTATTACCAGCCGATTCGGAGCATTCAGCAATTTTTCAATGTTTGCAAGGCGTACCTAAAAATGGTTTGCGTAAAATTATTTTAACTGCTTCTGGTGGTGCTTTTCGCGATCTACCAGTGGAAAAATTAGCGAATGTAACCGTCCGAGATGCACTCAAACATCCAAATTGGTCGATGGGGCGTAAAATTACGATCGATTCGGCTACTTTAATGAATAAGGGTTTAGAAGTTATTGAAGCTCATTTTTTATTTGGTTTGGATTACGATCGCATCGAAATTGTCATTCATCCGCAAAGTATCATTCATTCTTTAATTGAAGTACAAGATACTTCGGTTTTAGCGCAATTGGGATGGCCAGATATGCGTTTGCCTTTACTTTATGCCCTTTCTTATCCAGAGAGAATTTACACAGATTGGGAACGCTTGGATCTGGTTAAAGCTGGCGATTTAACCTTTAGAGAACCAGACCATGATAAATATCCTTGTATGCAATTAGCTTATGCTGTCGGTCGTTCTGGTGGCTGTATGCCTGCCGTTTTGAATGCTGCCAATGAGCAGGCAGTAGCTTTGTTTTTAGAAGAAAGAATTAAATTTTTAGATATTCCTCGTTTAATTGAAACGGTTTGCGATCGCTTTAGTACTCAAAATACTCAAACTCCTACTCTAGATGATATTTTAACGGCAGACGAATGGGCAAGAAGGGAAGTTGATGTTGCTTGTCAAGAAATGGCAAAAGGCGATCGTTTGATTTCTTTGAAATAGATGAAGCTAAGGTCGGTTTAAATTATAAATTATAGGTAAGCTGACTGTAGCAATCTTGTTTGAGTTGTTCGTTAATTGATGAGGGCAGACAACAAACAAGAGGAATTTTTCATGAATCATTGGTGAATTAAATTTAAGGATTATAAACAAAGCTACTTTTAAGATAAATACCAACGCGATCGCTATTATTTGTTTGACCGATAATATAAATATTTTCATCAGTCCAAGAACTCAAGCGATACATAATAACTTCGCTAAAAGTTTGTTCCATAAATTGATTTATACGATTATATTTTTGATATATTTTGGTATTATCGGAATCACAAAACCAATTATCTAGATATTGGCGATCGCGATACAATCCTTTAAAGTTATTTATCTCTAGCATCCCCGATTTTTGCAAAGTATTTTCTAAAGCTAATTCTTTAGTTGCACCAATACCATAAATGATTTTATGAGTATATGAATAACAATAACCGCCACCAAAATCACCACTCATTGCGATTGTTCCTAATTTTGATGTGATGGCTTTAAGCTTTAAATCTAAACTTAATGTATTTTCTCCTAATGTTTTAGTCGTTATTGTTTTATTTATAGGCGATCGAGCTATAATTTCTTGAGGAATATTGCTTTCTACATAAATGGTTTGTGCAATACCAATCCAATCTTTATCCTTTGTGTGACCGATAATGATATTGGGAGATTTATCGTAAAAACCAATATTAAAAATATAAGATTCTAGATTATCTAAATGATGGTTAATAATTTGCCACAAAGATTTAATATTATCTTCCCAGGTCTTGATTTGTTCGGGATTTAGAGAAAAATCATTAAAGCATTTAGCATATTCCAATTGTTGCCAACTTTTAATTACAGCATCAGCATCAGTTAGTTTCAACCAGTTTTTTAACTGACAAAGATTAAAAATATTAAACTCTCCTTGTGCCGTTTCATCCCAAACCAAAGGATAAATATATCCTCCATTTTCATGTCCTGGTAAATCAAAAGATAATTTATCTACTAATAATTCTAAAGTTCCGTAAGCTTGTTCTGTTTCGGGTTTCATTACTCTAATAAATCAACAGTTATTTTATGATAATTGAGTGCTAAAAATATTTGGTTCTGGCAAGTCTATATTATCTTGAAGCATCATTTCTAAAACTTCTCGAGCATTTTTCAAAGCTTCTTCGTAAGTTTCGCCGTGGGTTACTGGTTGATAGTAATCGGTAAATTCAGGAATTGAAACAACATAACATCGATCTTCTTCCGACCATTGGATGAGAATACTATAAGGAGATTTCATAATTTATCTGTTAGCGATCGCAACCGCCCTAACAATTTGATTGCTATCTTGGGTAAGTTGTTGTTTAATTTCTGTAGGTGTGGCAGGATTGTTTGCTACTGCATAACGTTCGATCCAAGAAATAGAATTTGCACCATTTTCTAATATTTTTACTGGTGTTAGAGGATGTAACAAAGAAACAAAACGTACAAAAGCAACATCTGACTCTACATATTCTGATAACAGTGAAGCTAGATCGTCAGTATTGGGATTGTAAATACGACTAAGTCCGCGTAAAGTAGGACTGATTAATTGAGTATTAGTTTTAGCTGCTGGTAATAAATCTCTTAAAGAATCACGAATAGATTCAGAAATGTTAGGATTTTGAGCGACGGCACGACGTACTTCTACTGATTCATCTTGTGCTAGTTTTTCTAAAACAGCATCAGAAGTATTTGGATTAGCTGCAACTTTAGTTCTGACTGCTGCTTCTTCATCTTGAGATAATCGTTCTAGAATTTGACTGGGAGTATGGTTATTTCCTGCTACTTCTACTCGAACATCTGTTGCGCTATCTTTTGCTAAGGTTTCTAAAATGGTAATAGGTGCATTGGTTTTAGATGCGATCGCTTTTCTGAGAGATATTTCCGTGTCTTCTGTTAATCGCATCCACAAAGTTTCGGTTAAATTAGGATGACGGGTTAAAGCAATTCGCACCTCAACACAAGGATCTTGAGTAAGAATATTAATTAGTTCTGGAGTTAAACTAGGATTGTATGCGAGCGATCGTATAACATCATCATCGGTTTGAGGTGGCAAGATAGATTTAGGATCGCGTGTTGGACTGATAAATTCTCTTCGTGCAATAATTTCTAAAGCATCAACAGGAGTTCGAGGATTAGCTGCGATCGCTTTCAACAAATCGTAAGCATCCCCAAAAATAGCACTTTTGAGTGTATCTTTAGTTCGATTTGGTTCATTACCCGATTTTTGAGCATCCTCAACAATTTGCGCTAAAACTCTAGCGGGGGTATTAGGATGACGAACAATACTCAGACGAGTAGTGAGATCGGGATTGTTGGCTAGTTTTTCTAAAACTTGAGATGGTGTTTTCTGATTTTGAGCTATGCTACGAATAATCGGAATATAAGAATCATTAGCTAATTTTTCGATGATATCGACTGTTATATTAGGGTTTCTCACTAATCCATAACGAACCGATGTAGAGTAATCTACTAATCTTTCTAATGTGCGAATGTTTGTGTTAGGATGCTTGGCAATTTCAGCTAGTATTTTATCGTCATTTGCATTTTCTAAAATCTTGTCTAATAATCTAGCAGAAGCACTAGGATTATTGACAAACTTATGGTAAAAAGTCATTTTATATCGACGAGCAAGTACTTGATTTAATCCCTCTAATCCATGATGAGGGGTGTCTGGAGAAACCGACAAATCTAATGTTTCTAAAACAATGACTGGAGTATTAGGATTGCTTGCTACTGCAAATCTAACTTCAGCATAAGCATCTTTAGCAAGTTGAGTTAAAAGACTAGCAGGTAATTTAGAATTAGCTGCTATAGCTACTCGTATATCTTTATTTTTATCTCTAGCTAAGATTTCTAAAAGTCGTGCAGATATTTCTTTTTGTTTATATTGATTATTAGCCGAATTTTTTAACATATTGGCTAAATTTAGACGTATTTTATCACTCGAATCATGTGCTAATTTTATCAAGCTATTTATTGGTAAATTAGGATTGCTTAGTATAGCTTGGCGTATTTCTTCTTCTTTATCTTCTGCTAACTCTAATAAACTATTTATTGGTAAATTAGGATTCTGCATTACAGCTTTACGAATGATTCGATCTTCATCTTTAACTAATTGTTCTAATACTTGAATTGGAGTTTTGTTGTTTCTCGCTGCGGAGATTTTAACGTTTCGATCGCCTGTTTCTAAAACTCTTGCTAAAGCATAAGGACTATCTGTTCTTTGTGCTAGTATCTGATTAGCTTTTTCGTTTTCTTTTTCTTCTTCTTGTTCGATTAATAATCTATAGCGTTTCAAATTAGGTAAGCTTGGATTATTTAAAACTCTTTCACGAATTGGTTTAACGTTATTAATTGTTTGTTCAACAGGGCGATTAGCTAAAGATATCAATAAATCAGTGGGTGCGGAGGTATTACTTGCAATCCGTCTCAGGAGTTCTGGATTATCTTCTAAAGCAAGTTTTCTGAGTAAATAGCCAGAAGCCCTAGGATTTTGTGCAACTGTATATTTGCTTTTATTGTTTTCTGCCAATTGTTCAAGAATAGAATCTGGTGTTTGCGGATTTTTGGCAATATATTCATTATTTCCAACAGATAAAAGTTGCTGAAAATAATTCATTCTTTCTGTTTCTGGAATTGCAGTATTATAAGCCAGTGCAGTAATAACATCGCGATCGCTTTGATAACCACTAATACCCACATTAGGTCTAATTAATTCATTTTTTAACTTTTCTCTTAGATTAATAGGGGTATTTGGATTTTCCACTAAGACTACAGCTACAGAACGTATAAACTGATGATCTTTGACAAATCCCTTAATCATTCCCAAAATATTATGAATACTCGTAACGACTCGTTCTAGTGAGTTTTCTGGCAATTCAGATAATAATTCAGACCATTGAGGTGTAACTTTAGTTATTAATCGACTTGTCGATGGCATTAAACTCCAAAGTGTACCTGTTGGGGTTACATCATCGGTCATTATTTCCCAAATCTCTGAATTTTCAATAGTTTCCATCCAGCGATTGATATTAATAGAAATATTGGCTGGATCGAAAATTTTATGCTTCAAATCCGACATAATTTTGTCGGCAGTTGTTTTATATTCTCTAGCATTTTCTGGATATTTTGAAGCTAAAACTCGTCTAATTTCTTGTCTGAGTTTTGGTTGATAAGATTCATTCTGCGCCATCTTTTCCAGAATAGATACTGGCGTGTTTAAATCTTTAGCAACTTCAGCCTTAATTTTGTAATCAGAATGTATTGCTAATTCTTCTAACAATTGCAATCTAAGTTCTTCAGAAGTTTTCAAATTTTGAGCAACAGCTAACTGTACTTTTATATCAGGACATTCAGCGAGTTTTTCTAAAATTTTTACTGATACTTGAGGGTGTTTAGTAAGTTCGACTAGTCCACCACTGCGATCGCCTAACCATCGTTCAATATCTTGAACGATTGGTGATTTTTTATAATTATTTCCTGCATAAGTTCTCAACTCTTCTAAATCGATATCTGCAAACTCAGCTAAAATCCATGTTGGTGTATTAGATTGTCTCAAAAAGAAATAAATAAACGCACCATGTTCAAGCCTAAAAAGCGGTACTTCTGATTCTTTTGGTGATTCATTAAAAATTCTTTCTAAAATACTCGCTGGTAAATCTTGGCGACTCTTTATAACTCCTTGTTGAGTCGGAAATAAACCATGCAAAATCTCCTCAGTTGCATTAGGATGTGTTGCTACAGCAGCTTGTATTTCATTTACTAAATGTTTCGCCAATATCGATAAAACACTTGCAGATGTAGCGGGATTTTTAGCTACTGCTAACTGAATCTTAAAAACCTTATCCTCAGCTAATTTTAATAACGTCTCTTCAGAAGTCGAAGGATTTTGTGCTACTGCTAATCTAATCCAATCCCAATGACTATTAGCCAAATTCTCAAGCTGTTGTGTATCGGTATTCCAATTACTTGCTACTTCGTGTTGCCCTTCCACTAATTTAACTAATGCTGGATGACAACTGGGATTATGTTGCACTGCCAAACGAATTGGTAATTCTAAATCGCCAATTAATTGTTCTAAAACTGGTAACGGGGTTTCTGGTGATTCTGCTGCTTGTAAACGGGGTTCTAAAGTTGGTTCTTTTGCCAGCCTTTCTAATAATCTCAAACGATCGCGTAAGGGTAAATGAGGATTGCTTAATCCTTGAATGAGATATTCTGGAGGAACATATTCACTCAGGAAATAATCGGGTACGGGGGCAATTTTTAATAGTTCTACTGCTAATCTGTCATTTTGTCCCAGATAACGAGACTTTAATTTTTTATCAATAACATCTTGCCAATTCTCAGTTAATTCCCCTGCATAATTGATGTGTAACTGTGCTGCTTCTGCTACTTCTGGTTCGGAACTATTTACCAAAATTTCTAAAAGTTGACGTGGCGTTTCTGGAAAAGTTGCGATCGCGATTTGTAATTCTAATGATTCCTGTAATAAATCTTCTGGAGTATCCAAAAATCTATCTAAATCTGAAGCGTTAATGGACAGGCGCGATCGCATAACTATCACCTTGTTTTTTAGTAAAAATGTACTAAAAAATCTAGGAATTGTCAATGACTATAAATCTTTTAAAATTAGAGTATGCCATCTTTAGATATTTATCATGATTTAGTTAAAACGGCATTGCAAGCTGAAGGCTGGACAATTACTCACGATCCCTATTTCTTAAACGCAGGTGGAACAGAACTATATATTGATTTAGGCGCAGAAAAACTTATCGCTGCTGTTAAACAAAATCAAAAAATAGCAGTCGAAGTTAAAAGTTTTACTGGCAAATCCCAAATTACTGAATTTTATAGTGCATTAGGACAATATCTTACTTATCAGCAGGGTTTAAAAATAGCCGAACCAGATCGCGAACTTTATTTAGCTATTCCTAAAATAGCCAAAGATGAAGTATTTTCTCTAACTCTAACTCAGCAATTAATTACCGAATTAAAGATTAAATTGGTTGTCTATTCTTTGTCGGGAAAAATCATCTCATGGGAACAGAAGAATTAGCTACTCTTATCAAAGAAGGTTTAACCAAAAAAGTTAAAATAACTAACTTTAATAACTCTGTAGAAGTCCAAACTGTATTCGATTCTCTATCTCATCGCTATAGCCTATTTCATGTTGGTTGGATTGGCGAAAATAGAGTTTTTGGCTGTGTTTTGCATATCGAAATTAAACAGGATAAAATTTGGATTCATTGGGACGGGACAGAAGATGGTTTTATTACTTATTTAGAAGAACATAATGTACCTCCCTCCCAAATAGTACAAGCTTGGCTACCTCCAGAAATGAGACAACACACTCCTTATGCGATCGATTAATAGCCGTAGTTTATTAATGCCAATAGATTAAGAAAAAAAGTCCGCAGATAAACGCAGATGAACAAGGCGGGATTGGACGAGGCGGAAATATCCGAGGAATCCTGTGCGGCAAAATAGTACGGTTTCCGAGGCGGAAATATCCGAGGAAACCTCGGATATGTTTATCCGCCGTTCAGAAAAGTTTAGCCGCCGTTCGGATATGTTTATCCGCCGTGAGGTTTCCTCGTCCAAGTTTACCCGCCGCGCAGATAGTTTTTTTAAATGAATCGACTATTGCATAGATAATGCAATATTTTCAGCTTGACTCAACGATGGGTGTGTTAGTAAAGCGTGACGCACTAAAAACCCCTCCTAGTTAACTTAATTTCGATGCTTGTTAACGTAGGAGGAGTAGTTAATTTTTCAGTACCTATGCACAATTAATTAGATAATTGCCTATTGCCTCTTTTTAAGAAAGTAGAATTAAGCGGCAATTTTTTTATAGGTTTCAAAGCGATAGCCCGATCGCTTTTGTTCGTTGACTTTTTCAAATTGAGTACCGACGAGATGTTGATATTCTGGGAAAAAAGTATCGCCTTCGTAGTCGCCTTCGATCGGGGTTAATTCCCACGTATCGGCTATTTCTAAAGCTTGTGCGTAAATTGTCGCACCACCAATGATGTAAATGCGATCGGTGTTGACTATACTAGAATCGGCGTTGCGTGCTTTCTTTAGCGCTTCTTGAAAAGAAGAAACAAATGCTAATTCGAAGGGTTGTTTGCGATCGCTGTGTTTGTTTTGGTTCGGTGGCTTTTTTGAGGTAATCACGATATTGGAACGTTCGACTAGGGGGCTTCCTTCTAAATCGTGTTCCCATGTCTTGCGACCCATGATTACTGGGTATCCTTTGGTTAATTGTTGAAATCTGTTACTATCTTCAGCTAGATATGGCCAAGGTAATTTACCATTTTTGCCGATCGCGCGATTCGATTCTGCCAAGGCACTAATTAATATAATTTCGGACTTCTGTTTACTCATAAATTTTATAATCGGTTTTTTTCTATTAATATATTGGTAAATTTTTGCTTTTTGGCAAGCTTCTTCAGAAATAATTAATCACAATACATATTTGCTGACAATAATTTATATTAATAATTTAAAACCTTGGCTCGTAACTTTGGTATCTGCCCAATGAAAGGTCTTATTTAAAAAAGTTGCCAATTATTTTTTAGCTCGATCGACATAGAAAATAATTATGCGATCGAATTTTAATTAATAATGTTTATAAAGTAGTTTCTATGTATAGCAATACAAGTAATTTCCTAACCTTTTGGCGTATTGCTATAAATAAAGTATAGTGTCATAGCCTAAAATCTAGATATCGAGTCTTCAATACTCCTGACTTCTGTAAGGACGTTCCATGCAACGTCCTTACCCTGACTTTTGTTGTATTTAGTCTCTTCTATTAAAGGATAGATTTTTTATTGAATATTTAAAAAACATAACCTAACCTTAGAGTGATTTCCGAGCTAACTAATTTATGAAGTATTAATAGGCTATTGATGAGAGGAGTAAATCATTGGGAAGCATTTCCCAAGCACATCCAATTTTTAATTTGAGTTTAATTATCGGTCTATTTATGGTTGCTTTAATAAAAAATAAATTTTTTGGGGATTTAATGACTTGAGATAATTCTTTGTTTAAAGTAATGTCTGACGTTTTACATTGTTTGTTTTGGTAATTTTTTTATTTGCAAAAGTTTGGTTGAATAACCAAAAATTCTCTAAAAAATAAACAAATACATACAGCCTATTTCTAGAGAAAAAAGATTCTAGTATCGCTCGAACTGAAACAATGTTTGCAACAATTCAACAAGTTTTTATTTATTAAATTATCTTCTTCAAAAAGAAGGTAAGTTTGTTAGTTATTTTAAGCTAGAGTATAGCAACTATCGCTTTTTTAATCTCCACTAGGTCGCTCGATCGCGCAAATCTTAATTTTATATTTCAAGCTCAATTATCCTAACTGTATTTTGGTAGTCTTATGAGCATAGAGTAAGAGAAAATACTGAGTTAGGAGTTACTTCGATGAATAATCTGATTGGTCTTTTAATTACACTGCTAGTTACTGCTATCAGCCTGTTTATTATTTCTAAATTACCTACTGGGGTTGAGATTGATACTTTTGGTAAGGCGATTATTTCAGCTATAGTTTTCGGAATTGTCAACGCTTTGTTGCGTCCAATTTTAGCTTTTTTAACTTTGCCGATTACTTTTTTAACTTTTGGTTTGTTTTCGGTGGTTATTAATGCGATCGTCTTTGGAATAGCAGCTTTTCTCGTTCCTGGTTTTAGGTTACGCTGGGGATTTTGGAGCGCCTTAATTGGTTCTTTTGCTTTAGCTGTAATTAATTCGTTTATTTTCAATATCATTCCCCCTATTCGATAGCTTTCAATTGTTTATTTATTGAAAAACCTCTGAATTTTTTTAGAGATTTTTTTTATAGTGCGATCGAATCAAAAAGTAGTAATACTCATTTAATTTACTAACCTCGCACCAATTTCTCGACGCAAGGGTTTTTAACTGAAGACAAAAACTTAGACATTTTTAGACAAAGATAGAAAAATTCAACAAAATAAGGGAATTGTGCCTATTTTTGATTTGATGGTAGAATTGATGAACCGATAACCAAGGTTAAAAAGTTTTTAAGGCTTGAAAACCTGTACAAAACTCTTGAGAGTAGCCTACTTATGATAAAGCAGTCGAGAAACCCAGAGACTTTAAAAGGCAGAAAATAAGGGAATAGAGTAGCAAAGATTTCAACTAGGATAAGCTCTATCCGAAGTTATACGCCTGTGGAGAGGGTGCTGCCGACAGTCCTCGTCGAAGCAGGAGGCAATCAGGGCATTGTTCAACTTTGTCCAAGTGTTGTAGAGCGGAATAGCTTCAGAAGTTGACAGCCAAGCAAATAATTTGTCTGTTGCTTCGGGAGATGAATCTATTTTTATTGCTTCTTGCAGTAAAGTTGATGCCCCAGTCAGATTACCTGTTTTAACAGGAATTGCCATACGTTCTAAACACCAATCGAAATGATGGCGGCGCGATCTCCCCTAGGGGAGGTGCGGAATTGGGAGGCGACGAGATCCGAGGAGACCTCGGATCTTTCAGTCGCCGATAGGTTTCCGAGGCGACAAAATCTGAGGATACCTCAGATTTGTATGGTCGCCGTTCCGATTACTGAGCGCCGTAGTGCTACGCAATCGCATTGTAATTTCCTGACAGATATCTTGGGGCAAATAACTTTGCGAAATTTCGATCGCCTGCCGAATTGCTTTACCACGTATTCCCGCTCGAGCGCAAACTTCGATCGCTGCATCAAAATCGTCTTGTTGTTGCAGTGCCAAACTCAAAAGATACTTTAATAGAATCGAGATCGAGTTTAGAAAAAGGACGACGTTGCTTAGACTTGGAAAATTCTTGTCCAAATAGATTCCCTAAAAAATTTTCGATCGCATAAATTAATTCGCGATCGTAGTAAAGTTTGTATTTGTTGAGATCGAGACGACGAGCGAGATATTGACGATAACCCAAATCACTACCCAAACGAATTGCTATCTGCACGTACTCGTCTTTGTTGGCGGCGATCGTCTCGGTTACACCCATCATTTCTAAGATTGCTAATGCGTGCCGTCCGCGCATCAATTTTCCTGGGAGGGTTACAATGGGGAGGTTGCAAGACAAAGATTCGAGGACTGTATTGCATCCCGACCAACCAATTGCGTCGAGAAAGACATCAGCATTGGCACACATGCCAGCAAAGCCCCCTTGACTCAAAAAAGGCAAGAAGACACAATATTTTTGGTAATCTAGTCCTCGTTCGGCAAAAACATGCTGTAAGCGTTGTTTAAAAATTTCGTTAATGCGATCGCCGCGATCGTATTCAATAAAGACAAATTTGGCACGAGGTATTTTTTGGGCAATTTTGGGAAAGACATCATCGTGTTGCGGTAAATATTTACAGAGCGATTGACAGCACCAATAAAAAATATCGTTTGCATTCAGCCCGATCGATTCCCTGGGAGTAGCAATAGGCATTGTCGATCGCGGCTGATAATAAATAGAGAGATTGGGCAGCTTAACTAACTTTTCTGTATAATTTTCTTCAGCATTATCCGATTCCATTAAATCGCTAGTGAGAAAATAATCGATCGTCGGCATCCCACTCGTTTCAGAATGCCCCCAAGAGCCAATTTGTAAGGGTGCAAGTCGCAAAGCGCCTAGTTGCATGGTTTGTGCATCCATACCAAACTCAGGATAGATGAGGACATGCAAGCGATCGCCAGCAATAGTTTCAATCCATTTTTCTAAATCGAACGGCCCTTGAAGGAATTTATCACACGCTTCGATCGCTTGGGCTGTATGCCAATAACAAAGCGAATTTATATGATAGCCATAAATTTCAAAGCGATCGCTAAATTTGAATCGAGTTCGATCGCCTTTCTAAAAGCTTGTTCGGCATCAATTCCCTTGCCCTGATGCCAAATATAACCCAAATTGCAATGGACTTGCGATCGATTTGGATCGAATTCTAGCGCTTGTAGATAAGCATGGGCAGCTTCATCTAACTGATACTGTTGCAGATACGCATCACCCAAACAAGCCTGATTGAGACTGGCTAAAGCTTTTTCTGGCTGCAATTTAGCCACCTGTTAATAAATTGCGATCGCCTCGGTAAAGCGTTGTTGCTCTTGAAAAAGATTACCCAAATCGTAAAGCAAGCGAGCATTATCTGAATGTGTCGTCAAAATTTGACGATATAAAGATTCTGCTTCGGCGTATTGCCCTTGTTGCTTTTTTTCCTCAGCCAGATTCGTTAAAGATTCTAAATTCATGGTTTGTTCCTGGTTCATAGTTCATTGCACCTCTGCACCTCTGCACCCCCTATTCCCTGTTATGGAGTAATAAAATCTAAATCCTCTTGCGCTTGCGCTTGAAACTCTTTCAGCGTTCCCTGAAACTTCATTTTTCCGTCTTCCAACAAAACGATCCAATCTGCTTTGAGAATCACTCTGGGGCGATGACTGATTAAAATAGTTGTTTTTCCCTGACGATGTGCTAATAGGCGATCGAGTACTTTGGCTTCGGTAACTGGATCTAAACCACTGGTAGATTCATCCAAAATTAAAATGGGTGGATTGTTGACGATCGCCCTTGCCAAAGCCAAACGCTGTCTTTGTCCGCCCGAAATATTCGCACCAAATTCTCCCAATACCGTCTCGTATTTATCGGGCAACTTGCTGATAAAATCATCTGCATCGGCAACTTGACAGGCTTTAACGATATCGTCAAAACGAAGTTGGGGATTGCCCAACATAAAATTATCGACGATCGATCTACTCCAAAAATGTGGCTCTTGCGGTACGAGTACTACCTGTTGACGCAAACAATCTAGCGCTATATCTTGCAAGTTATAATTACCAATGCGGATATTGCCAGACTCGATCGCATACAAACCAGCAAACATTTTTGCTAGAGAACTTTTACCGCAGCCCGATCGCCCGATTAAAGCAGTGACGCGAGCGCCAGGCAATTTTAAAGAAAAATTCTCCAGCAATTCGACTCTACCTGGATAGTGAAAATTGAGATTGCTACAAACAATTTCTGCATTTCCCGCAATATTTGCATAATGTTTTTTTTGGTCGTCTTTAATTTCTGGCGTAGCATCAATAACTTCAATTAGGCGTTGAGTTGCTGTCTGCACTCTCGTATATTCATCCACCAAACCCACACAAGTATTTACAAACCCCAAAAAATTGTTATTCATAGTAATGAATGCCAACAGTTGTCCGAGCGTCAATTCTTTACCGATTACCAAACTACTGCCCACCCACAGCAAGACAGCGCTACCAGTGCTGGAAACCAAAAAAGCAAAATTGTAATTAATAATGCCAATCTGAATCGTACGAAAGGTAAGATTAGCGAGACGACCGAAACGACTTTGAAATTCTTCCCAAAATTGAGGCGCGGCGGTAGTCGTTTTTAACGTCAGCGCACCTTTAAAACTTTCCACCAAAACGCCTTGATTTTCTGAATCTAAAACTAGGACACGACGAACTTTTTGTTGCAGCGTTGGCAAGAAAATAAAGGTAGAAACAGTCATTAAAACAGCAACAACCGCCGCAACTATGGTTAAAGTAACGCTGGAAAACAGCATAAAACCCAAAGCAATTGCTGCCACAAAAAATTGACTGGGCAAAGTTACCACTATTTGCCCAACCAAGTGATTGATTTGATGAATATCTTGCAACCTACTACTAATTTCACCGCTACGGCGAGTTTCATAATAAGTTAAGGGCAAACGCAAAAGACGCTGTCCAAATTCTAAAACCAGTCCTAATTCTAAGTGCTGAGCAAAATTAGCAACCAGATTTTGTTGAATGACTTGCAAACCAGCAATAAAAATATTGACTAGGATAACCACCAAAATCATTGTGGTTAATAATCTCATGTCACCGCGAATCAAAATGTCGTCGGTGAGAATTTGCAGCAAGAAAGGTGTGGCTAAAGACAACAAACCGATCGCTTGAGCGCACACCAATGCAGTCAGCAGGGTAACTCGATGCGCCCAAACGCGCTTGAAAAAACGACCAAATCCTTCTAACTTCTCCTTATCGTCCGATCGCTGGTAAAAGCGGGCTGGATCTGGCTCTAGCAAGAGCATTACCCAATTTTTCCAGCCTTCAAGTAGCTCTTGTTTATCCACATAGCGAATATCTACGGCTGGATCGCCAATAATATACTTGTTGCGCTTTTTGCCGTAAAGAATGACCCAGTGGTGGCCCTTCCAATGCAAGATCGCTGGTAGTGGCGCTTCGTTAATTTTCTGTAGAATTTCTGAACTTGCCCTGACCGATCGGGCTTTAAACCCTAAAGACTCGGCTCCCCGCCGCAATCCTAGCATTGTCGTACCAAGCTGTCCCGTTCCGACAATTTCTCGAACGCGGTTGAGAGTTAAAAAACGCTTGTAATATTTAGCGATGCTAGCGATGCAAGCCGCTCCACAGTCTTCTTGACTATACTGTCGAACTACTTGGTATTTCATCTTGTTTGATTGGAAAAAATCGAGAAAAAGAAAAAATAGCAGGGTTATTTTCCAGCTCTGCCAGAGCTATAATAAGCCTTGGGAAAATTCCTGCTATAATTTAATCTATAAAGTTTTAATTTCTTCCCC
Source organism: Xenococcaceae cyanobacterium (assembly GCA_051657945.1). Taxonomy (GTDB): domain Bacteria; phylum Cyanobacteriota; class Cyanobacteriia; order Cyanobacteriales; family Xenococcaceae; genus CAZJTL01. The sequence goes on from JBOFLQ010000275.1 coordinate 25,785, forward strand.
GACTGTTTATGAAAGCGATCGGGGTTTTTCACCATGGTTTTAGTTTTACTCTTGGTGATTAGACACGACAGCATGCAGTTATGTCAATGAGTTAAAAGATTGGGAGAAAGCGTTACTCTACACTTTACTCTTTCTCTATTAGGAGGCTGATTAGTCTTCGTTAACGATATCTCGGAAGCTAAGCGTATTATATGAAATGGCGGTAGCTGTTCGGTTAGCTGTAACTGAATTATAATTACCATCTATGATGACTGCTGTATCACCGTCGGCACTAGCAGTTGCGCTACTTGTTTGGCTAATGGCAACTGAAGCATCGCCACCAGAAAGATTAGCTTCTTCTTGGATTGTAAGTTCGGTGAAAATCATAATTTACCTCTCTTAATTTGCTCTAAATTTAGTTTATTTAAGCCACTAATATTTACTTTAGTAGCTCTTTCATCAGATTACACAAATTTATGTCCTAGTGCAACCAAGTTTGCGATCGTTGATACAGTTTTTTTTTTAGTATTTGAATTGAAACAAAAATATGTGTTTGGAAACGCCCGCACTAATAAGGATGCGACTAAAATAGCTCATTCTCAAAAAGCTGGAAAAAATTTAAATTACTTTTAAGTAAAATATTTGACATAAATTATCGATCGTATGTCAGACAAAACATCAAGTTATATTATTAATAATTAATTGTGACTTATTTAACAATCGAGCCCCAAAAAATTCGATTTTTTTTATAAAAAAAATATTTAAGATATTGAAATTAACCTATTATTTAAAAAAAGCAATTTAAACTAAATAAAATAGTTGCCATCATGGTTAGAGGATTTAGCTCAAAGGTTTTTACACCAGTTAATAGCGAAGAACTGCTTCCAACCGTCAGCCCTCTTATCATTGCTGGAGGGTTGTTAATGGTGGGTACGTTAGGAGTCGCCCTCAACCTAGCTAGAGTAATTAAGTACAACGTTACCGTCAGATCGGCGGCAATAGTTCGCCCGACAGGAGATATTCGCATCGTTCAAACAGCAGGGGAAGGAACGATCGAACAAATTTCAGTTAAAGGAAATCAATTTGTCAAAAAAGGAGAACCGATCGCGATTATTGACGATTCCCAACTGCAAACTCAAAAAAATCAACTTCAAGATAGAATTCAACAAAACCAAAAACAGTACGATAACTTGGTCGTGCAAACAGTTCAATTAGACAAACAAATTGATTACGAACGTTTGTCCATCGAACAAGCAATTGCGATCGCATCTGACGATCTCGATCGCGTCGAAAGAATTTATCAAAATCAACAAGTTGCCACAAAAGCAGATGTTGAAGAAGTTGAGGCAGAATTAAGTTTTGCAAAAGAAGCCCTCAATCGCTATCAACAACTTGCCGAAACAGGAGCGATCGCAGGCTTGCAAATTGAAGAAAAAAGACAAGCTTACAAAACTGCCCTAGCCAGAAAAAAGAAAGCACAAACCGAACTCAACCCCAGCGCAGCAACCGTGGCGATCGCTGAAGGGAAAATAATTCAGGAACGAGAAAAAGGTAGAGCCGCTTTAGTAGCATTAAAGAAACAACGTGAAGAATTAGTTCGCTCTCAATTTGAAATAGTCAAGCAAATCGGCAGCGATCGCCGAGAAATGCAACAATTAGAAGCGCGACTGCAAAAAACAATTATCCGCGCGCCCGTGTCTGGTACGATTCTAGACTTAAAACTTCGCAATCCAGGACAGGTAGTTAGTCTAGGTAACGCGATAGCCTCGATCGCCCCCGACAACGCACCTTTAATTGTCAAAGCTAAGGTAAATACAGAAGATATTGGCAAAGTCAGCGTCTGTCAAGCTCAAACTAGATCTGGGTGTACTGAAGGACGAGTCAACATGCGCGTATCTGCCTATCCTTATCCCGATTATGGCATCCTGAAAGGTTCGGTAAAAGCGATTTCTGCCGATACAATTACACCCCAAGTTAATAGTGCGACAACATCCAATCCCTATTACGAAGTAACGATCGAACCAGATAAATTAGTATTAGAGCGAAACGGACGCGATTATTTTATTCAACCAGGCATGGAAATAACCGCAGATATCATCTCTCGTCAGGAAACAGCTCTAGAATTTATTTTGAGAAAAGCTAAATTGATGAGCGATTACTGAGTTTTGATGTGTTGTAGAGACGCGAAACTTCGCGTCTCTACTTTCTAACTAGTTCCTCTATTGAATCGTACTTAATGCCGATTCTACTTGAGTTCTTACTTTTTGTGGCAACGGAACGTATCCCAATTGTTCGGAATATTTTTGTCCGTCTTTTAACGCCCAATTCATCACAGATTTCAAAGCTTTAACCTTAGCTGGATTGTCATACTTTTTGTAAGCGAGAATCCAGGTATAAGTGACGATCGGATAAGAATCTGCACCCGTTGGATCTAAGATAAAAGCACGTAAGTTTGTCGGTAGTTTAACAACTTCGAGAGCTTTTGCCGCAGCTTGTAAAGAAGGCGCGATAAATTTACCCGCTTTATTCTGTAAAATTGCAGTAGAGATATTTTGTTGTTTGGCGTAACCATATTCCAAGTAACCAATCGACCCATCGGTTTGCATAATTTGGGCGGTTATGCCTTCATTTCCTTTTGCGCCTAAACCAGTAGGCCAATCTACAGTTTTACCGCTACCGACTTTTTTCGCCCACTCAGAACTAATTGTCGATAAGTGTTGCGTAAATACTCCAGTCGTACCGCTACCATCAGAACGACGAACTACTTTGATATTTTTATTTGGTAATTGAACCCCTGGATTAGTTTTAGCAAGTGCTGGATCGTTCCATTTCTTAATCTTGCCCATGAAAATATCGACATAATTTTGTCTCGATAGTTTCAATCCACTGACACCAGAAAGATTATATCCCAAGACAATGCTTCCTGCGGTCATTGGTAGCATGACAACGCCTTTTTTGACCTTTGTCATTTCTTCGTTTTTCATTGCTACATCGCTAGCACCGAAATCGACAGTTCCTTGAATGAATTGTTCGACACCAGCACCGCTACCAACAGATTGATAGCTAACTTGAACGGCAGGATTGGATTTATTGTACTCAGAAAACCATCTTTGATACAAAGGCGCAGGAAAGCTTGCACCTGCACCAATAATAGATACTTTACTTTGAGATTGTACTTCAGGAACACTTAAGGCGATCGTGCTTGCTACCAAGCCAAATACTGTTGCTAATTTCCAGTGTTTTTGCATAAATTTATTATTTTTGTTTGCTTCGATTGCTGTCGATCTTTTTTTAGTAAATATCGCTATAACAATATTTGTATTACACAGCAATGCAATCATAATTAATATTTATTAATATTGGATTAAGTTTTTTTTAAAATAGTGCTTTTTTAAATACTAAATAACCTAAAAAGTAATAAAAAAAAGGCTTTAGTAAATTCATTAAATTATTAATAAAAAAAGTGTAAACTCATAGTAAACACGGTTGACTGAACAAATAAGATCGAGTAACAGAGATAAACACACAAATCTTGTCGTCATTTAAAATAATAACAATCGTAGTCAGCCCAATTGAGTATTCAAGCAACTTTAAACTAAAAAATTATAATCTAAAATTTAAATATAAGTAATTTTAGTAAAGTTAATTAGTTAATAAAAATTTTACAAAAAGACCAAAATATCGAAATTTAGTATATCGATTTAGCCAAATTAATACTTGCCAAGCTAAAGAGATATATCTAAAAAAACTTTCGAGCTAATTCATTAAAAACTTAAATTTTGAAACGTTAAAAAATTGAAGAGTGACTTTTTTGAAAATATCGATCGCTTGAAAGGTTTATTTAATGACATTTGCGATCGCGATCGCACGAAATACCCGATCCAAATCACAGACATTTAGCGATCGCGTGAGCCAAATTAGAGGCAATGCTAAATGTAACTTTTATTACTTCTAGATATTTGCCCGTATATGAATTTATTATTAAAAATACTCTTAATGCGTCGATCGCGAAGCCTGCAAAGATTGCCATCGCGCGATCGAGGATTTGCCATTCCGATCGTACTTGCCTTGGGATTGATCATGGTTGTACTGAGTATTGCCAGTATTTATAAATCCAGCGATCAAAACATCAGCGCCACAACCCAACGCGGTACATCAAAAGCACTAGCAGCAGCAGAAGCTGGAGTTGCTTACTACATGGCGTTTCTCAATAGAAATAGCGCGATCGCTAGTTTTTCTTACACTAATTGGACTGATGCAAGTTTTACTGCTGCCGGTGTTAATACTTGTGACACCTTCGCTAACATAGAAAACTGGAAAGATGATTGGCGATCGGCGGGTACAGATGGAAGTTATCAGTTAGTTAGTTATCAATATTTATCTGCTGGTGGTGTCGTACCTCCAGCAGGAACTGTACCTAATAACGACACCTATGGTGAATTAACAGTTTTAGGTGCGGGAAGTTTCAGTGGTAATAGTTTTGCAAGTACTAGAGTTAAAGTACAATTACCAATTCGACCAGAAATGATTGGTTCGTCTTACTCTACATCTTCCTATGCCCTCAATCCAGTTGTCTGGTTGAGAAACGACACAGGTAACACTTTTGGTAATTTAAAAGTTTCTTACCCATTGGCAGGTTCGTCATACGGAGGAAATATCGTAGTTTCCAAAAATGGAGTAGCCAATCCTTGCGATTTAGGAACAACAGTTGCTGTAAATCAGCTACAAGATGCAACCAAACAATACATAGTTGCCGATCCTAGAAGTTTACCAACAACCCCTGACTTGAATGCAAATATGTATTCAACTACAAGTACTGTTCTAACAGGAACAATACCTGACTCGATCGTAAATCGACCTCCTGCCACCGCTCTTTCCGCAGATGGTGACGGTAGACCTCCAAATAAGTCGCTGGGAACCGACGATTACTATCGTTTTCTAATCCAAGGTGATTTAAGGCTTGGCAATTTTACAGTTAAAGATGATGTAAAAGTTATTTTATACGTACAGGGAAATATTATTGTTGATAATTCCACCAATATCACTAGCAATAGTCCTTCTTCTTTTCTAGAGATATATGGCAATACTCAAGATAACCTCGGTAATTGGAGATATGGAGGAACTGGTACTAATTTTATTAGCTTTACCAATACTAATCCAATCACTAATTTAAAAGCTTTTATTCATGCGCCCGCAGCCGAAGTAAAACAAGAGGCAGGTGGTAATACTGTTAGCTACACTGGCTCGATTTGGGCTAGAAATTGGAATGCAGCAGGTTCTAATATTACTGTTACTCCCGATTTAGTTGCTGATGGCGTGTTACCCAATATAGTGTCCTATCAGTCATCTCGATACTATACAACCAGCGCTTCTCCTTTTGTAACTGGCAAACCAAAAATATATCCTCCTACTAGGTGGGAAACTGAGGAGGTTCCCTAATATATGTTGAAACTTTTAATTTTAAAAATAAATTGTTCTCAAAAAGATCGAGGTTTTACTCTGTTAGAGGTATTAATTGCTGCTTTAATTACCTTTGCTTTTATCATGGGAACTTTGCAAGCAATGGTATTAGCAACGGTATTGAGAGTTCAATCATTGGAAAAAGAAAGAGCAAGCGAATTAATTCAAGAAGACAAAGAAGCAGTCAAAGCATGGGCTAGTAGCTATTCTTTGCCCAATACAGCTACTATTGCTAAACTGTGTTATCCCTCTAATCGTCTAGATGGATTTGCTAATTCGTTTAGCGATCGCAATGTTAATGGCATTGGTAGTTATACATTAACAGTAACTAATCCTCTATTACCTACACCCGCAGATAAAAAAGCATTAAATAGTTATGCTGGTAATGCAACAACAGATCCAGGTAAGACTTTAAGACTGTATCGTTTTACCGATTCTTTCAACAGCAGCGCTTCATATCCCTATAAAAATTTAACCATTAGCTATCAGGTAAGAGTAGCTAGTAATAATAGTGCTAATTTCGATCGCATAGTTGCAACAGATGTTTTTGAGGTAATTCCTAATGCTGCGTTACAGTGTCCGTAGAAAAGATAAGGGATTTACCCTAATTGAGTTGCTAGTTGTGGTGATCATTGTCGGTGTTATGGCAGCAATTGCCGTTCCTAACTTTTTAGGATTGTACAGACAAAGTCAAATTAAAAGTGCTTTAGACCAAGTAGAAGGTGCGTTAAAAGAAGCACAGAAACAAGCAATGCGTCGCGGAAGACGTTGTGAAATAAAATTTACGACAGCAGTTATTGATGGACAAACAAGGCATCAAGTAGAAGTAAAAAATGCTACTAGCGATCGAGGTTGTTTGTCGGGGACAAAAATTTTACCCAATGAAGTAGTCATAGCACCCACGGGGGGAGAATTTTCTTTCTCTTATAAAGGAAATTCTGCAATTTCAACAACTCTTGTCGTACATAATAGTAACTATGTAAATGGGAGAAAATGTGTTTTCGTAAACAGTGGTCTGGGTACGATGAGAACTGGAAATTATAATGCAGATCCTGCCAATCCAATTGTTAATACTAATTGCATAACTCCACAATAAAATTTATATTTATTCAAAGCATATAAAAAATAAAAAATTCATAAAATATCTATCAAATAATTTGAGACTTTTTAGCATTTATCAATTAAAGCAAAGCTAAATTTGATTAATTAATAATGTCATTTAATCGCATTAATAAAAACTCTCAAGGTTTCACTTTAATAGAATTACTTGTTGTTGTAATTATTGTTGGTATTTTTGCAGCAATAGCAATTCCTAATTTTCTCGGTTTATTCTCTCAAGTGCAAGTAAGAGAAGGCATGGGACAAGTAAAGGGTGCGTTGAAGGAAGCACAAAGACAAGCAATGCGGAAGGGCAAGCGTTGCAAAGTAAAAATAGAGACAATTACTATAGACGGTGAGTCAAGAGTTAGAATTACGACTGCTGAGGAAGCAGGTTTTGATTATACTGGTTGTTTGTTGAGCGATCGCATTTTACCAATTGGAATAGCAATTAGAACTACAACTCCTTTTGGATCTCCCCCGAAAATCGTTTTTTCTCATAAAGGAAACACAACTCAGTCAGGCACAATTATTACCTATAGTCCTAACAATACAGACGAAAAGAAATGTATGACGATCTCAAATGGGTTGGGGATTATGAGAGAAGGTGATTACACAAGAGATTTGAGTTTTTCTATCAATGGTAATCTGTATTGTAAAACGAGCAATTAATATTTGAATAAATGCATCGCTCTAGCTATATTCTTTTCTTCGCGTTCAGCAATTGAAATTCAGATAATTTTTCCAGTTTGCGATCGAAAGTAAGAGTTTTTACAGCTACATTCTGATTCATCTTTCCAATTAAGCAATCAGCGAAATCAGCTTGCGAATTGGCAAATTGTTTAGTGGCGGCACGAACTAAATCAGAATTTTCGATTTCGAAAATGTCAGACTTTAACAAGTCTTCTATTATCGCTACAAGCTGTTCTCTGCTAACTTTATAAGATTGTTTTAACACCCAAATTAATTCACACAAAACGATTTGGTTAACATAACAAATTTCCCCTTCTGCTTTAAGCTGTCGTATTGTTCGATCGGCTATTTCCCATTGTTGCTGGTCATCTTTGAGAAGAAACCTTAACAATACATTAGTATCTAATCCAATCACTTCTCGATCTCGATTCCCAACGACTCAGCAACTGCGGTAGCTACCGCTTCTTCCATTTCTTCAACTGGTAAAAAAGAACGATGAACGAGATAGTGATATTTCCCAGACAAAGATTCAACTGGAACAGTTGCAGGTTCTATATACACTTTTCCTCCTTCCACAACGAAATTGAGGCGATCGCCTGGTTGTATGTTGAGTAATTTTCTAATCTTTTGAGGAATTGTTGTTTGTCCTTTGCTTGTAATTGTTGAAGTGGTCATTTCCTTACTCAAACTCGCTTTCCTTTCTAATAGTAAGGAAAATTAAAGCAGACTGTCAACTTGAGGTTTAAGTACACAAACAACAAATGCTGTAGTTTTTTACAAGCGCGATCGCGATCGCAATACATTTGATGCGATCGAAATCTAAAATGAAATTACAAGTATCGATCGATATAGGAACATAAAAAATGTATGCACATCGTATTGAAACAATTTTGACCGAGAATGGCAAACTAACATTACAAAATTTGCCTTTTCAACAAGGGGATGAAGTTGAAATAATTATTTTCGAACGTCGTTCTTATAACCCTGAATCTAATTCACATTCGTTGCGCGGCAAAGTAATCAGTTATGAAGATCCTTTTGAACCTGCTGTTCCTGTTGAGGATTGGGACGTTTTACAATGATTATTCTCGATAGCAAAGTCGATCGCACCTGAAAACAAAAAAAAGCGCTCGTTTTTACCTATTCTGAGGTTAAAAACATTAGTGGAGAAATCTGAAAAAAATCTCCCAGTTTCTGAACTTGTCTAGAAGTTAGTTCTCTTTTTCCATCCAAAACTTCAACAATAACAGACTCATCGCCAAAAATAGATAACAGATTGCATGGTTGTAAGTTATCTTCAACCATTAATGCTTTAATTAGTTCAATTCCCCTAGAAACAGGCATTTTTTCGTGTTCCTGTTCGTAGTCGAAGACAAGGGTACTAAGCACTTTAAGATAATCTCGATCGTCCTGAGTGATGTTTTCTCGATCGACAATTGAGTCAATTCTTTCTTGATTAGCAATTAGTTCAACATTATTAGTAATTGGACGAGGAGGAAAGGTATTAATTAGTTGAAGATAATAGTTACTAGGAGTTTTTAAACCAGTCGTCATTTTTCCACTTTTCCCGATCGTATTCTTTTTTCCGCATCAATGAAGATCGCATTTAAAACTTAACAGAGCGATCGAGCAAAAAAAAATATCGATCGTCCGAAATAAAATATTAAAAGGCGTGCGTTTTGTTATTATCAAGTTAACTAATTCTATCTTTAAGAGAATGCGATCGTTCGATAGGTGTTAGGTTTTGGTAAAGCTTGACCATCTTCGATTAGCATTTCTAAAACCTCTTGAGCATTTTTTAATGCTTCTTCGTAAGTATCTCCATGAGTGTGAGCATATTTGCCAAATTCAGGAAGAGATACAATATAACATTGGTCTTCATCTGACCATTGAATTAGAATACTGTAATGATTTTTCATTGCTCCTCCTCAATGTTTCTAAGAAAATTTTCTAGATCTTTTTCTTGATATCTTTTAGCATCTGCAACTTGTAATGATAGTCCTCTTAAGAGGACTTGCGCTCTTAGCAAGGGAATTAATTCCCTTGTAATACCAAATTAAAAAATGTTTGCGATTCGGCGCGATCGTAGGGGCGAATGACCATTCGCCCCTACATTAAATTAATGTGTAACATTCTTTTTTTTAATTGGTATAAGATAAAATTTAGGTGCAAAATCTGAAATCGCCTCACTCAAAAATTAATCTACCAACTTAATTTGACAATTTTGTCATTCAAATCAAAACCAGTTGCACTTGAACTTGTCTGACCAAGCTCGAATAAAATTATTACTTCGTTATCACCAAGATTGGCTTTTTTGGCTGTGCTAGCCAGATTATCATGATCTACCAAATCATTTCCCAAGACACTTTCTGCCGTGCCTTGCGTTCCAAATTGGTTAGTTGCAGCGGTGGGAAGTGGATTTCCATTAAATAATGGTACGAAAGTTCGATTATCAGGGCCTGAATTCGGTGGCGCGGAGGCGACTATATCTTCTGTTACTTCAGCAGGTACTGGCGATTGATTGCAAGTTACACCTGTCGGTGGTTCGGGTGTGACTTTAATTTTCACTTTGCCTTGATAGTCTGATGCTGAGGCTGTTGCTGGGGATCTGCCATCCGTCCACTGATAATTTCCACCACCAAGATCTTTAACCTTAGTATCTGTCCAAATTAATTCACCACTTCCGTTTTTCTCGATTTTGTAGCGCGAACCTCCAATTAAAGGGACTGATGAACTCAGATTTTCAGTTGTAACAGCAGCCACTCCGACTTTTTCTTTTACTTGTACTTTTCTGGTTGAATCTGCTGTTACAATTGGGTCATCATCATCATTGATGATAACTTGTCTGTAATCATTAGCAGTCCCAATATCAACTGTTATCCTAACCTGCCATTGATTAGTAGCATTACATTCAAAAAATCTGCCTCTGTCTCTAGAAGTGGATACTCTACTAGATGCAAGAGCAATAGTTGTCGGCACTGTAGCAGGGTTTTGATTAATTCTGGAAACTGCTTTTGTATCGGTTTTAGAGTTACCAGTATAGTGAGCTACAGCATTTATATCTCCAGGTTTTTTGAATAGTCCGTTGACGTAAATTTGTGCGCTAGTATAGTATGCACCTGCTCCAGTACCTTGTTGTCCGCCTAGGCATGTATAAAAACCAGTATCACCTTTAAGAGTTCCACTGGTACAAGTTCCAACTGTGTCGCTAATACTATCAATTAATGGTTCGTCAGTGTAAGCGAGATTGTTCGTTGTCACACTATAATTACCATTTGTATCAAAAGCTGGGCCCCATCTATAAATAACTTTAGGGCCGCGCCAATTATTATCATTATTTTTTACGTAGTAAATAACCATTTCATCATCAGCATTGGTATCACCAGCATCTGATATTTGTAGAGCTAAAACGATACTTTTTCCGGTAGGATCGAAATCATTACCTGTAGTACCAGCACCAGGACGAGCAAAATCTGGGTCTGTATCGTCTAATAAAGCAATTGTGTCGGTTTTATTGATAAATTTAGCTTTTCTAATTTCATCGTTAATAAAATCGGCAGCGCGATTAGTTTCGCCTTGCATTGCGGTTTGAGTATCAGCTACTTTTTTGCTACTCATTAAAGTAACTAAACCCCAGCCAGCAATACTGACAATAATTGAGGTGATTATTGCTGCGACCAGTAATTCTATGAGAGTAAAACCCGCCGATTTTTTATTAGATTTAGTTAGTTTTAATAGTTTTAATATGATTTCAGGTTTCATCTCGTTTAGTTACTTTAGTAAAAAAGTCTAGTTAGTTTATTGATTAGTGATTTTGGAGTAAAGTTTTTTTAAAGGGCAAGTTTAATCGATCGAATTAGATCCCCCCTAACCCCCCTTAATAAGGGGGGAATTGGATAAGAGAGGGAAATTAGGTTGACAAGTTGTTCGATCGAAAGTGGTAATTTAATCTGCGATCGATGAAATCAGCTTGATTAACAAGTCCCCTTTTTTAAGGGGGGAATTGGGTAAGAGAGGGAAATTAGGTTGACAAGTTGTTCGATCGAAAATGGTAATTTAATCTGCGATCGATGAAATCAGCTTGATTAACAAGTCTCCTTTTTTAAGGGGGGAATTGGGTAAGAGATAGAAATTAGGTTGACAAGTTGTTCGATCGAAAATGGTAATTTAATCTGCGATCGATGAAATCAGCTTGATTAACAAGTCCCCCTTTTCAAGGGGGATTTAGGGGGATCTTCAACGTTAGATCGAGCGCGAATAATACTTTTATATGTCAAATCTTAGGTGTCGTAAATTAGCAAAACTACTGAAGCGATTTATAAATATTGTTTAAAGGAAATACACACCTAGGGACGTTCCATGGAACATCCCTAGATTCTTCAACTTCTTCGGCATGGAGTCCCGCGCTGTATTCAAAGAATACAGCGTCGGGAGGAAATGCCGTCAGGGTGTTGCCATACATAACCCATAACTCCTCTTGAGCAATTTTGTCTGTTTTGGACTGAACTGTCCGATTCTTTTCCAGTTGACATCATAGATACTGACTGCCTTGGTTTTGGCATTTGTATAGCCACCTATATAACCTTTGTATGCTTTTCCTGCTTTTACTGCTTCTACTAAATCACCACTTCTAAATCCAAACGGTGTAACTGTTCCACCTTTACGCTTTCTAGTTCCTCCTTGGCTCTTGTTCTCGAAATGTAATTGTCTTCTGTACAACTGAGGACGGGCTATTACTTTAAACGGAGCATTAGTTAATTGAACTGAACCCACCCAGTGATGCCCACGAGAATTGGAGGTATAAAATGCCTTGTATTGCATAAATCTACTAGCACCAAGAGCTATGGCATCGTTAGCATGAGTAGTTGCATCTTGAACTGATTTATCATCTTTGTTCTTTTCTAAGCCCAATTGCTTTCTTAGAATGCTAGTTTTCCAGCCTTCTAGAGTATGAGTTGGAGTAAGTTGAGTTAGTTGTTTTAACATCCAACGCTGACCAACCATTACAGGACTAAAACCTTTGTTCCCTTTGGCTTTAACGTACTCGTAAACTATCTCAGTTACAGGAAATAACTTGGCTATCTCTCGAACAATTCTTAGTTCTAGCTGACGATTAGCACGAATCGAAGGAGGCAATTTGTTACCTCTTCGGTTGTCGAATCGCTTCTGTCGGTACGCTCTGCTGGCAAAAGAAATATTGCGATTAATACGCCTTCCTCTTCTAGCATGACGCAGTATTTTTTGCGCTTGCTTTCTAGCTACAACTCGTTTGAATGGTAAGACTAGATGAGCAGTGAATAGTACAGCTTTTTTACTGACTACTGCTACTCCACTAAACAATTTACCTGGATCTATTGATGCCACTATTTCTTGAGTATCAGTACTACTTGGCTCTACAAGTAATTGAACGCAGAAGATATTTAGGTCGTTCCATACTGGCTTGGCAAGACGAACAGCTATCCATTTCCTAGCTCGTGCCGAGGTTGTAGGCATTAACGGTTCACCCGTTGGCGATAAAACTGGTACTCTGATTGTTGGTTGTTTTTTCA
>JBOFLQ010000276.1:0-18789 GCA_051657945.1 Xenococcaceae cyanobacterium
GTAAAGAGTTGTTTAATTTGGGTAGCCAGAGAATAAATTCTCCAATCGATCGCGAAAGTTCTTTTGAAATAAGATCTTGCACTTCTCTCAACAACCGCCAAGGATTAAAATCCCTGTCTAATAGTGCAAGTCATCTAAAAGATGACTGAAATACCGATCTAGTCATCTTTAGATGACTTTTTGTATGAGGCAGCGATTTTAATCGCTGACGGTTGATGACAATGGTGCAAGATCTAAGCTTAAATTTTTAGCCAAGAAATTTATTTCTTGGCTAGTAGATCGATCGCTTTATGCCAATTGACAAGCAAGATATACTGCTTGGGCAAGTCCGATCGTTCCTTGATTCAATCCTTTTACTTGTTTAGGATCGATCGCATTTTTAATTTTGGCTGGTTCATCTTTAAGTTTGGTTTTAGCATCGCGGCGATCGTCAACAATTAAATGTTGTAAGTTTTGTCCCTGTAAATTACTAGCAGGAGTAAAAGTACTAGCTTTAAATAAATCGATCTTGTCACTTTCACATTGATGAATTTCATAAAGCCAGCGCAAATAATCTTTGCACCAATCATTAATAATTTCGATCGCTTCTTGATGTCTGGTATTGTCAAATTTATTGGGACTATCAGCTTTAGAATCATAGAATCCATTCGCCCAAGGAATGTAACGTCCGTAACGTGCAAAGCCTTCATGTTTGGCTTTTTCTAATTCTGGGGCAATTTCTGCTAGCCATGTATGAGCAAATCTAGTACCACTACCCAAGATTTTTTGTACTGCTGTTCCATCTGGAATATCGTTCCAATTTATTTGTTTTGAAGATGCACGCGCCATCAAAACAATTGTTTCTTTACTAGGTATGTTATCTAATAAAAAATGTCTTGCTGCTAAAGCTGAATAAAGTTCGATAAAATGCGGTTGATTGCGTTGGGTATTTTTGCCGATACTAAAGTTTTTTTCTTTAGATAAACTTTCGTTTCCTAATAGATAAACTACATCAAAGATACCTTCTGCTTGATGAACGTAGTAACGTAGCGCTGCTTCTGTATTGAGAAGAAATTGTTCGGATTTTGCATAAATGCTATCTTCACTTTCTCCAGCATTAGGTGTAAAACTAAAATAAGGAAGGAAAAAAATCGAGCCAATTTTAACGCGATCGCGCACGTTAATTTTATCTAATTTATTTGTAATTAAACGAGCGATCGTTGGTAATCCAGATGCTCCCGTTCCACCAAAAATTGAGCCGCACAAAAGTACTTTAGCTTCTTTCCCGCCACCAACATCGGCTTGAATTTGCCTAATTATGCTACCCCAAGGCTCTTCGTCCAGTTTATCTAAGTTTACCTGACTCATGACCGCCGCACCAATAGCTGGTCTACCGCGAAAACCAACATCTAATTGTTCTTGCTTCTCGCGATCGGTATAGAGAACGTCAAATAAATTAGCTAATTCTGGTTGACTTTGTTTGAGAGTATTGTAATTAAAGAAACTACTTAATTCTTTATTTAAACTATTATTAGCGAAAGGCGACCATAGACCAAAAGATTGAATTTCTGTTTGCATCCATGGACATTGTTGTTTATCTTTGCCGATCGCAGCTTGATAACATTTGCTATAAATACTTAAACTATTTCTAGCTCTTTCTACATTGCCATTACTTTCATCTGCATCAACAAATAAAACTTCGATCGGTTCTCGTGTAAATAATCCTACCGATGCTAATTGCACTACAGCTTCAACACATTTAGCGCCACTTCCGCCAATACCAATTAAATAGATTCCCATTATTTAATCTCCAACAATTTCGCGTAGTTTTTTAGCGCCCAAAGGTAAATATGTAAATAAATTAGGCGAACTAACAGCAGTACCTATCCAAAAAATCCAAACAACATCAACAAAGAAGAAAGTTGCAGAAGATAAAACAGCGTCACTACTACCTTTTTTGAAGTAGATTGCCATGAAAATACTTAAGATATTTAGGAAAAGTAATACATACCAAATACTGCGCCAAGTTCTTAATTCATGACCACCACTAGCTTTAGATTTAATAGCAGAAAAACACCAAAATAAGACAGAAAAAATTGATACTCCAAATACTATTGCTGCTTCAATCGTGTAATAACTACTAATCCAATCTTTAACATTAGGAACATCAGTAATTCTAATAACTCTCGCTTGATATAACCAAGGCTGCACTAGAAACATTAGCAAAGCACCGACGATCGAACAAATTATTAGTCTAGTTATTTCCCCTGATTTCATTTAATCTCCTCTTGAATAAAGTAGAGAAAGATATTAAAGATTTCAATATTTTCTCCAATCCTAATCTCTATTTTTTAGATTTGAAAAGCTTTAGTTTTTATCTTGTAATTTGAATTATTCGCAAAATCTATACAAGATAGTTCCCAGATATTATTTATATGTTGTCAGTAAAATCACTAGTAATTACTTTAGCTAGCTCATTACTTTTATATGGTTGCATCCCTCTAGCCAAAGGAACTGTAGAAGGTACTCAATCTACAGATGAATATATTGCTTTACCTTGTAAGTTAAAAACTGATAATACTCAAGTTAGCGCGATCGACTCTTTAAAAACCGATATTTATGTAGATGGTTCTGGGTCGATGTTAGGTTATGTCACTTCTGACAATAGCACTTATAGTCAAATTCTTAAAATATTAGATAATGTAATATCTTTGGGTGGTTCTCATTTTAAATCTGAAGTTAAATATTATCGTTCTGGAGATAGCAAAAATAAATTGAAAGGCTTAACGCGATCGCAATTTATGAAAGCGGTACAAACTGACTTTTATAATGGAAGCAATCCAGATTTTCCTGCTGTGTCTAGCGATCTTGTTTCTCTAGTTACCGCTTCTAAAAAAGATGAAAAACTAACTATTATAGTTACCGATCTAGCTCAAAATAATGGAGATGTTACCTTAATCAATCAAAAAATCAAAGAACATTATTTTAATAACAAGCAAAAAGATTATGCTGTAGGAGTTTGGGGCATAAAAAGCGAGTTTAACGGCACTGTCTATTCTGCCGATCGCGCCGATCGAAATTTTACCTATAATACTCAAGGAAAAAACAGCGAACAGTACCGACCTTTTTATGTTGTTTTTGTTGGTTCTTATCAAGATATAGCTAATTATTTTACTAAGTTGCAAAAAGAAAGTTCAAAGTTTAGCGATCGCAGTGAATTTTCTATCTTCTCTCCCAAGCATTTATTAACCGAAGCATCTTATTTGAAGATGCCTACAAAAATATCTCATGATTTAGCAAGGGTGAATGCTCTTAACAATGGTGATGTTGCAGTAGAAAATAATAATCAACCGATCGAACTATTAGAAGTACTCGACAATAACAGTAAAGCGGCTGTTGCAGAATATCAAGTCGAGCTACATCCAATTAGTAATAGTTTAGCGATCGATCCTAATGACCTAGATATTAAAACACAAGTAACAGCTTTTGATAAATTTACCAAGAAAAACTTTAAAGAAGTTCCAGAAGCTCAAAATGCTTTACATCTAAATAATTGGCAAATCAAGAACGATCGACTTAGCTTTACCACCAAAATAGAACCTAATAATTTTACAGAATCAGGAATTTACTATTTTGCGATCGATCTTGTTGCCAAAGATTTAAGAGGACAAAGCTGGTGGAATGAGTGGGATTTGAATGCAGAAAAAGACGATCTAGGTAATGGTTCTAAGACTGAGAATTTATTGAATTTTATGAATGGTTTAAAAAGTATTACTGTAAATTCAATGGAAACTAGTGCATTGACAGTAGGTCGTTTTTGCTATGCAGTGCAGAAAAATTAATAACATCGAAAATCGATATTTTTTCTTTTTTCTAGAATAATTTTTAAATCGAGCGAGCTTTATTTAAATTTCAAACTTTTAAATCTAAAAGTTGACCATATATAAATCGCTAGATTTTTTTGTACTATAACATCGGTTAGATAACCCAATTAATAATTTAGATACGATACGTCGTAAGTAGCGGATTATCTCAATTCAAACTGGTTGTAAATTGAAACAAGTAAGCAGCTAAACACAATTAAATTGGTTACGATCGCACTCCAGCAACGATCCAAATCTCTTCAAATTAATTCTTGACGATAAATAATAACAATATACTGCTTAACTATCAAATTAGAAAATTATCTAAATACTCGATCGAGATGGTAGACAGTTAGTCATAAATGCGATCGTCTAGGATTTTTATGCGTAATTACTACGAAATTTTAAAAATAGATTTAACTGCTGATTCAGAAGAAGCGATCGAATCTCTTAAATTGGAACGAAACCTTTGCAATCAGCAGACTAATATATCTAAACAAGAGATTGCTATTCTGATTAAACAACTAGAAGAAGTAGAAAAAACTCTTTTAGATCCAATTAGACGCTCAGAATACAATCGTAAACTACAAAAAGAACAAAGAAATAGAAAATATCAAGAACAAATCGCTAAAGAACAATTGGAGTTCAAACTTACCAATAGAATCTTGAAGCAATCTCGATCGCATCAAAATAACAAAATAAAGATCGTTTGAATTCTAAGGACGTTCCCAAAAAAAAACTCCGAACTTATTTCCAACTATCCCAAGATTGATTAAATATGGAAGTATCGGGAAAAGCAGTCGGATTGCCACTATTATTCAATTTGCGTTGCAATACTTGTAATTGCTTTTGTTTGAAAAAAGGTTCTTCAGTTAACTGATAGGGTAAAGTATTTTCGTCCAAACTAAACGCCGCAGTAATACCAGCCGCAGCACCAGACGACCATTCAAAGGAATGAACGCGATAGGCAGCAGCAGCGATGTGACTGGTGGCGATGCTTTTACCTCCAACAAGTAAATTGTCAATTTTTTGAGGAATTAATGCCCTTAAAGGAATTTGGAAGGGATAGGCTTGTCCTCCTCCCATTCTTTCCCCTTCTTTTTCTCTATTTCCTGGTTTTTCTGGTGGGCTTTCCGTCATGCAGGGATGAAAATCGATCGCGTAGTGACCTATGCCTACAGAATCAGGATAAATAGTCGATCGCTTGCGTCTTTTTATTTCGTCTGGGGAAGATTTACCTTGCATCACAGAGAACCCTTCTAAACCTGCTAGGGTAGCTTGTAGACGAAGATAGGTTTCGGGTGATAAATTTTGACGATAGAAATCATCTTGATAATTGCGGCGAGAAATATCGAGTTCGGTAATCATAAAACCCCTTCGATAACCTGACGATTGTCGTCCGACGATCCTTCTTCCTTCCCTCATGTAGGGATATTTAGATAATCCGTGTGCCGTTCCCATTGGCGAATCGAATCCAGCTAGAAAACGATAGTTGGGATTAATTTTCTTGACTCCTTCTCCTAATTGCGAGTCGGTCGTTCCTCTAACTAACCAGTAAAAGAAACCGATCGCGTTTTCCTCTCCTTTTTGTAGTGTTTCGGTACGCAATCCGCCCATCCAACCGCCAGGTTCTAATTGTCCCAAAGCTTGAAGTTGGTCGCGAGTATAAACGAGGTTATCTTTTTCGGTGCCTGGACGATAGTCATTTCCCCAAGTCCAGTTGAGCATAGCAATGTCGCCAGGGACGGGCGCGCTAAAGGTAACTCCGCCAAATTGTTTCTTTTCGCCTTCTTTGGGATGCCAGATACGTCTATATGTATAGACGAGGTCGAAGTTTGCCAAACGCTCCAATTCGTAGCTATAATAAGGAGCGTAGCGAAGATAAAATGGGGGCATTGCTTGTACTTGCTCTCGATCGGTAGCTTCCATAGCAAATGTGTAAGTAAATCCTTGAGTGCAATAAGGATCGCTAGTTATGCTAGAGGAAGATGGTTCTTGGAAGGAACGGGGGTCAACGCCCAAACGATAGGGAACATCTGCCAAAGCAACTAGTTCGCCTGTCTCTGTAGCGTCAATTACGTACCAATCGGCAAGTTTTTTTTGCCCTGACTGTTGCGGCACAAAGCGAATAATGGTTTTGTTGAAGCGTGAAGAATTTTCATATTGATAGGCATCTTCGATCGTCTGGGCGAGGGTTTCGCTGTTGAGTGGTGGCGCACCAGGTGCGGGACTATGTTGAATGGCGATCGCGCTGGTTATTTGTTCTCCCGTACCACCATTAGTAACAGTACCAACATCCAAGTTTTTAATTACCGTAGCGGGAAACCACTTGAGTTTACCTTTACCTTTTTTGGCAGCATCTTCTAACTGTTGCATGAGTAATTTATGTCCGTCGCCAGGTAGAAAGCAAGATTGACTCACCCAACAACCGCCAGGATTTAGTTTGCCGTAATATTTTTGAATTCTTTGGCGCAATTCTAAATAGCCGCGAGGATAGAAAAGTTTTTTGCGTTGCGTTTCTCTCTCGTCTAAGGCAGATGTTCCTTGAGATGATATTTGTCCGCCTACCCAATCGGTAATTTCTGTCAGACAGACTGTTTTTCCTTGTAGTAAAGCTTCATAGGCAGCAGCAGCACCAGCTAAACCACCACCAGCTACTAAAATTTGACATTCTTCGGTACGTGTTGGCGCGGGAGAATTGTGAGTAGCAGATAATGAAAAAAGACAGTAGGAGTGCCATACTAGCACTCCTATTGGTAATGATAACAGAGAATGCCACCAGTTATTTAGATTTTTTTGCATAAAATCTCAACTTGTAGGGAATGGGTAATGGGTAATAGGAATTTTTATACTGAAATATTGCTTCTAAGTTTTCAAAGGTAAAGCGCAATTGCAACGTCACATCTAAACTAACCTATGAGCGATCCAAAGTAAAACTACATCGAAATAAATAATCAGAAATGAAAAATCAATTAAAATTAATCGTCAAAAAAAGAGATGCTCGAAAAAACTCGAACATCTAATCGTTTAGAAATTTAAAATTAGTAGGCGATAGCTTCGCCTGCACGGAGCGTGCAATCGTCAAATAAAAATTAGAGAGAATTCATGAATTGCTTCACCTTTTCTTGTAGCGGCTGATGTTCGATTTGTTCGACTAATTTTTGTGCATTCCAATAACACCGCATGGCAAACTTTTTCTGTTGTTTGACAACATAAACACTACCAACATTCAATAAAGTTGCAATTTCTCCTTCGCGATCGCTAATTTCTCGATAAATTTCTAGTGCGCTTTTATAAAACTTTAATGCTTGTATATTGTTGGCAAGTATACTGTAAGTGTAACCAATATTATGAAGAGCAGTCGCTTCTTGTGCGCGATCTTTAAGTTTTTGACGAGTTAAAAGTACCTGATTGTATAATAATAATGCTTGCTTGGGTTGTCCTAACTCTAAATAGGTAGAAGCAATATTGTTTAATGTAGTTGTTTCACCTGATAAATCTTTACGCGATCGTTGAATGAGAAGAGCTTCTTGAAAAAATGCCAGCGCTTGCTCGTATTTTTTTAAAGCGCCGTAAGCAAAACCAATACCATTTAGTGTTATTGCTTCCCCTGCATAATCTCCCAGCAAGCGACGCATATTAAGAATTTGGTTTTGTAGCAGTAGCGATCGCGTTGGTTGTTCTAGCTTGGTATAAATCAACGCCATATTATTTAGAACTGACACTTCACTTTGAGCGTCTTGTAATTCTCTTAAAATTGGTAATGCTTCGTTGTAGTAAGCTAACGCTTGCGTAAACTGTCCGAGACGGCTGTAAGTAGAAGCTAAATTACTGAGTACGATCGCGATTGCTCGTCGGTCATTAATTTCTTGTGCGGCTATGTTTGCTTGATGGAAAGACAGTAGCGCCTGCTGAAGCTGCCAAGAACTTAAATAAGCTAAACCAATATCGTTTAGCGCGTAACCTTCTCTAGTTCGATCTTCTATTGTTCTGGCTAAAGACAAGTTTTTGCTAGAAAGTAGAAGTGATTCTTGAAACTGTCCTTGCTTGTAATAAAGACTTGCTTCCTTTCTACGTTGTTCCCATTCAGTGACTTGGTTGACAAGATTTAAAGATTGCGTCATCTGCTTCTATATATTATGGCTCGACTGGTGGACTTTTTCTGAGACACTCAAAATTATTGAGACTTTCTAAATTTTATTTTTTGATTAAACAATATTTTCTATCTAAAGGTACATAACGTAAATAAAAAAATATGATATTCTGACATTTTCAGAAAATCAAGTTATTTATTAGCACCTAAAGTGATTTAAATGACTTTGTTATTGTTGAGTTTGCTTAATCGAACTGAAGAATAAAAAGCAAAACATTCAAAAAATCAAATATGTTAATTTTTCGTGTCGAGATAATTTAAACCAAATAGCGATACAAGGTTTTTTTATTAAAATAGGAGTAAATTCCGATCGCTGAATACTTTCGATTAAAGGTTCGATCGCGTGTTGAAAATAGCACCAGCTAAATATATGCTGAAATTCGGTTGCTTGCAGCCAAGATTTTTCGTATTTTATAACATCTAAAATCCAAGGCGATCGAGTCGATTGAATGGTAATTTGTTCGAGCAAAAAATTACAAAAACAAATCGCATCTTGTCGATGTTTTTTTATTCCCGTCGATCTGAGTTTCTGGGAATATCGATCGAACAATTCATAAAAATCTTTTTTAAAATATCGAGCGGTCAGAGGCAAAAGTTTACGAACTCCTCCCAAGCGTTTATGTTTTAAAGAACTAGCAAACAAATTTACTTGTTGACTGGATAATTGAGAAAGTTGTTGAATCTCTTCAAAAGTCAATCCTAATTGTTGACCGATTAATTGTGGGCGCTCAAAAAAACTTTTACGTAAATCTCGATCGGTGTAGAGTTTCGCTAATAGCTGTTGAACGATCGCTAATCCCATAATTAAAATCAAAGTGGAGAGTGAAATGAAAGACCAGAATTGTATTTACTAAAAATTGACTCAGATTTCGAGCGATCTTCTTGTAAAAATTTCAAGCGCGTACCGTGTTTGACATAGTATGCTCCTGTTTCATAACATTCAGCGATCGCGCTAATTAAGTGAGTGAGACTGACATAACATATTTCACTTTCTCGATCTTCGTTAGTGTGCCAAATCGGAGAAAATTTATTTTGTTCGTCACTAGATTTGACGTAGTATAAATGGCGATCGGTACTAAAAATAATTAGACCGTACGGATAAAAGATTTTTTCCTCAATTTTAAATTGAGACATTTTTAAAGATTCTTCTAGTGAATAAAAAGTTGTAAAAGGAAAAAAAATGTGACCATATTTTGTACCATTGCGCCATTTATAAAGTTCGTAAACTTCTTCAGAAAGTTTAAAAGGAAGATTTTTAGTGCTGTCTTGAATTTGTGTCTGTGTTAAACCTGGATGAGGAAATGAAGCAATAGCCGGATAGTTTTGTTGTAGCCAGCTTCTAATTCTTTCTAAAGCATCTACGATTAAAGACATGTTCTTCAGCGCGATCGAAAATAGTGAAATCTAAATTGTATTCATCCTTTATACTCGCTTACGAGCGATCGTGCTTGTTCTATTTCGTTGGCTAATTCTACAAAGGTCGGTAAGTTTTCATCTCTTTCTAAAACGATTCCTTCGATCGAAGTTCGAGCGATTATTTCTGGCATTAATTGCCATATTTCTTTAGGCGTTGAATGGGAGTGACTATCTATCAAAATGTCATCTTGCCAATAGCCACCAGCAAAATGTAATTGTACGACTCTTTCTAAAGGTAATTGAGACAAAAAAGTTTGTATGTCGTAATTGTGATTGACAGCATTAATATACAAATTAGTAACATCTAAAAGTAAGCCGCAATCGGCACGTTCTACAATTTCGCCGATAAATTGAGCCTCTGTCATTTCCGCGCCAGGAATAGTGACTAGATAGGCAATATTTTCTAAAATTATTGGTACGTCAATATAACGACGAATTAAATTTAGATTGCGACAAATTACTTCGATCGCCTCTTTGGTGTAAGGTAATGGTGTAAGATGCCCGATATCTATGCCTCCTGCTTTAGTAAAACAGATATGTTCGCTCCACCAAGGAGGATTTAGTTGTTTAATTAATTTGGCTAGTTTTTTAAGATAATCGATATCTATTCCTTCAGCGCTACCAATAGAAAGATCGATCGCATGAAGAACGAGAGGAAAATGTGTTTGAAGTAATTTTAATTCTTCTTGTTTTTGCCATGTTGTATCGAGATAATGTTCGGCAATTATTTCCAAAAAATCAACCTTATCTTGGTGTAAAAATAGTTCGCCTAAAAATGGTTCGCGAAAACCAATACCTATTCCTAAAAATTGTTCGTGGTTCATTGTTCGTTGTCGATCGAAATATTAAAATTAACTACCACATCCTCCACAACCTCCACCGCAACTACTTCCACAGCTACTACTACAACCTCCACCACAACTACTTCCACAACTGCTACTACTACTACTTCTTCTTTGACTTGAAGTTGTAGATTGAGTCGTATTGGTAAATAACTGTAGATAATTTTCGTAAGGAGTTTTTACCAATATTTTCAAACCAAAAATAGAGATTAATAGAAGCGTATTGTAGTCAACTTGAGTGGGAGGAGTTTGTAATTCTCCCTTCAAATTTTTAAAAACTTGTTGCAGGCGATCGAGATAATTTTGTCCTCTTTTAGTCAGTCGGCGATGATACTTTTGACAAGTAACGAGTAACCAACCAGTTCCCAAAATTGCCATCAAGATTAAAAACAAAACATTATGATGTTCTCGCAACAGCGCCGATATGAGTTTATAAGCACCCAAAGCAATAATAATAAAACTTCCGATCGCACTCATTTTGCAAGCTTTTTCTTTTGTTTGTTGTGAAAAAATTAATTGTTCATTCTCTAACCATTGTTTGTATTCAGCATATTTGTCAGTAAGCTCGGCAATTAAATTAAATTCGTCAATCATTTCTTCTCCTGTATGAGAATCTCTAAACCAAGCAAATAATTTTGTTTCTAATTCATTTAAAGTAGAAACATCGGGATGATTTGTAACTTGCTTGATGAGATGACGATTGACTTCTAAATAACCGCGTTGAATCAAACCAAAACAAACTAGTTTTAAAATCTCTTTTTCCCCAGCAATCATATAAGCAATTTGATAAGGATCGGGTCGATCGCCAATATTTAATGCAGGTAATTTATCTGTCGCCTCTTGCCTTGCGCGATCGATAACTAAAACAACAACACCAATGACGACCCCATAAAACACCAAAAAATAAGGGCCGTACATACGAGAAATTGGATTATAGAACAGAATATTTACCATCCGTATTATCGAACTCTTCAACAATTAATCGGATGGTTTTGAAAAAATTATGAAATAAAAAAACAGACAGAGGGCGATTGAAAATAGCGAGTAAAATCCTAGATATTTATACGTTCTACTGCTTCATCTGCGAGCGATCGCACGAATCTTTCTTCCAAGTCAGAAATAGCGCTTTTATCTTTGTCATTGTTTGTCTCTGGGGGAATAGCCCAGATAACTCCTTGCAATTTATCTCGAACTAAAGCACCCAAAAGTAGAGAATCATCAATCTTCGCTCGATCGCAAATATACTGTCCGATAGCCTCGATCGATCGCTGGTAATACTCCACATAAAATTAAGACAATATCTAGCTTTATAAACTTTTTTCTAATTTTATAACTGACCAGACTGACAGAAGAGGAATAGTTACAGTTTCGATCGCGAGATAAATAACCCTTTAAACTAGTACAAATATATCTAGCGCTATAGTTACAGTTTCGATCGCGAGATAAATAACCCTCCGAAAATTTGGGTAAAAGCCCCGTCCTTCAAATTGTCACCTACAAAGAAGAAGTCCGTGCGATAGGACGACCGGCTAAATTGTGGCATTTAACACCCGCCGCCGATCGCCTGTTTCCCGATGGCTATGCAGAGTTAACGCTTTCGTTGATTGATTCTGTTAAAGAAGCTTTTGGTGATGATGGATTGGAACGTTTATTAGATGTGAAGACTCGCCATCAAATTGATAACTATGAGAAAGAAATATCTAGTCGAAAATCACTCGAAAAAAGGTTGGAAACCCTAGTCAAGATTAGAACTGACGAGGGATATATGGCAGAAGTCGAATCTCTCGACGATGGTTCTTTTTTATTGATTGAAAATCATTGCCCGATATGTACTGCGGCTAAAGCTTGTACGCGATTGTGCGCTAGAGAATTAGAAGTTTTTCAAACAGTACTTGGAAAAGATGTCGCGATCGAACGCAGCGAACACATTTTATCTGGTTCTCGACGCTGTGTTTATCGAGTTTTGGGTTGAACTTATCAGGAAAAAATAAGTAAGATTTTTTTCTTTATTTAGCTGGAAGAAATTGCCGCAAAATTTCTTTGGGTGGACGATCCCATGTATCGATATGTTCGTAAATTAGGCTTTCTGAGTTGAGTTTATAAGTAGAATATCCATTAAAAAAGAGATTGGCTTGCCATGGCAAACGTAAAGTACCGCGCACCGTCCAATTAGCCAAAATTGTATCTTTAGCAGTTTGTTCGATATCGTGCAGATCGAAATATAGTTCTGTGAAAAAAAGTTTACCGTGAAATCTCAACGTCCAAAAGATGATGCGATAGTTTAATTTGCCTTTAAAGGTATTGACTGGGTCTTTAAAATAAATATTTTTACTATAAATATGATAAGAAAGATCTTTTTCAAACAGTGTTGGTAGTTCGATTTTAAGAGTTTCAATCGCGATCTCGACTTGCGATCGATCTGCACTTTCGTTCACAATCTTTTCCTCATGCCTTATTAAGTTTATCTAGCTCCGCTAAAATTGTGTTTGTCTCTGCGTTGCTATCAGTAAACGAAAATAAGTGTCGAAAAGTGATACGACCTTCTTTATTGACCACAAATTGAGCGGGTAAAGGCGCGCCTAAAGCTTGTCCCGCACCATAGTTGCGAAAAGTAATACAATCAGGATCGTATAAAAAAGGATAGGGCAAGTTGAGATTATCGACAACTAATTGACTTTGTACGGGATCGGTACTAGAAATCATTAGTAATTCTGCACCTCGATCGCAAAATTCCCGATAGCGTTCTTTTAAATCTTGAATGTGAGGATAGCAAAAAGGACAAAACAGTTTGTCGGTAAAGATTCGCGTAAATGCTAAAACTACAGGCTGTTTTCCTTTGTAATCGGATAACTTAACGCGATCGCCTTGTATAGATGGCAGGGTAAAATCGGGCGCTAATTCGCCAACTCCTGGCATGTTAAAAGGAGGTAGGGGAATGAAGTTCTTAGCAAAACGACCGTTGAAAAGTCCTGTGTTGTCAGTCACGAGATTTTGTCAAGAATTTGTTACTGAATTTAATGTCAGTGTAACACGATGGGAAATACTGGAATTAAGTACAAAATTACTATATATTTAATTAAAAAAGTAGATGTACGATCGAAGCAGTCCAGATTATATTTACCTTTAATGTCAAAAGAAGGCTGGCACTGTACCGACAGGTCAGTGTCCAGATGCCGATTGACCAACAAACAAACGTGCGACAGCACACCTTATGGTAAAATAACACCATAAGATATTTTGGATATTGGTCTTGTTCGTACTTGAAGCCAAGCTTAGAGGTTCTACAAAACAGTTTGCAGTCATTGATGAAATGATTCGCACGGCTGGTTTTGTCAGAAATAGTTGTATTCGACACTGGATGGATAATCGCAGTGTTGGACAATACGACTTGTCTGCTTTGTGCGCTGTGCTGGCAAAAGAATACGAATGGGCGAAAAAGCTTAATTCTCAAGCACGCCCGTGCATCTGCTGAACGAGCTTGGCAATCGATTAAGCGTTTCTATGACAATTGCAAAAATCCAGTTATCAAGAAAAAAGGTTATCCCAGATTCAAAAAATCGCGCTCTGTTGAGTATAAAACTACTGGCTATAAACTCTCTGAGGATAGACAATCTATCGTTTTCACTGATGGGTTTAAAGCTGGCGGTTTTCGTATGATTGGGGCTGTCGATCTCAACTACTACCAGCCCGAACAAATCAAAAGAGTTCGAGTTGTGCGTAGAGCAGATGGGTATTATGCTCAATTTTGTGTTGCCATTGACCGAATTGAAGCAGTTGAACCAACCGAGCAAGTAATTGCTCTTGATGTTGGATTGATGCACTTTTATACCGATAATAGAGGCAACAAAGTTGAAAATCCTCGACATTTGAGAAAGTCGGAAAAAGCTCTTAAACGTCTGCAAAGACGAGTAAGTAGCAAAGTCAAAGGCTCTGGTAAACGCAAAAAAGCGATTAACAAACTGGGAAGAAAGCACCTGAAAGTCTCGCGCCAGCGTAAAGATTTTGCCGTGAAGTTGGCAAGATGCGTTGTCAAATCTAACGATTTGGTGGTGTTCGAGAAACTGATGGTACGTAATATGGTCAAGAATCGTCGTCTTGCCAAAAGCATTGGTGACGCAGCTTGGAGACAATTCTTTGAGTGGTTGGAATACTATGGGCAAGTCTTTGGCAAAATTGTTATTGCCGTGCCTCCTCAGTACACCAGTCAAGAATGTAGTTCTTGTCATCGGATTGTCAAGAAGTCGCTGTCTGAGAGAACCCACGCTTGCGAGTGTGGTTGCATCCTTGATAGGGATGAAAATGCCAGCCGTAATCTTTTGGCAAAAGGACTGGAATATTTGAGTAGGGGGGGACACTCCCGAATTAAAGACACTGCGTTGGGCGGGTTTCCCGACAGTCACGCAAGTGTCTGGTACGCCCAAGGACATTTGAACCTCTGTCAAATAAGTGAAAGCTTGTTGGATAAGTTTGGTGGTTGAGTTGGGAACCCCGCTCTGTATTGCTATCGCAATCAGAGTCGGGAGGATGTCAGGGATGAAAAATGCGATTGCACTTTGGCAATCATGCGATCGAGAGAGAGAAAAAACATGACAGCAACCCCAGAAATAGCAAACAGAGTCGAACAACTGCGCCAACAACTACAAAAGGCGAGTTATGCTTACTACGTTCTCGATAATCCCATCATGGAGGATACAGTTTACGATCGCCTTTATCGGGAATTGCAAGAATTAGAAACACAATATCCTGAATTAATTTCTTCTGAAAGTCCGACGCAGCGTGTGGGCGACAAACCTGCTGCTAAATTTAATTCTGTCACTCATAATATTCCTCTTTACAGTCTCGAAAATGCCTTCAATCTCGAAGAATTTGGCAAATGGCAAGAACGTGCGGCGCGTTTAATATCTGAAGTAAAAGATTGTGAATATGTCTGCGAATTAAAAATAGACGGTTCGGCACTAGCTTTAACTTATGAAAATGGTATTTTAGTTAGAGGTGCAACCAGAGGAGACGGATTGACGGGAGAAGACATAACTCAAAATGTACGGACCATTCGATCGATTCCTTTAAAATTAAATCTCGATAACCCTCCTGCCGTTGTTGAAGTTAGGGGAGAAGCTTTTCTAGCGATCGCAACTTTTGAAGCAATTAATCTAGAAAAAGAAAAAGCAGGAGAAGCACTTTTTGCCAATCCTCGTAACGCTGCGGCGGGAACTTTGAGACAACTAGATTCAAAAATTGTTGCTAAAAGAAAGTTGAGTTTTTTTGCTTATACTTTGCATATTCCAGAAAAGGAAGCAGAGAAAAATCCCCCTAAATCTCAATGGGAATCTCTGGAAAAATTGCAACTTTTCGGGTTTATGGTTAATCCCTACCGCAAACTTTGCCAATCGATTCGAGAAGTTGATGAATATTATCAACACTGGGATACAGAAAGACGCAACCTACCCTATATGACGGATGGGGTAGTAGTCAAAATCGATAGCTACCAATTGCAAGAAAGATTGGGATTTACGCAAAAGTTTCCACGTTGGGCGATCGCGCTTAAATATGCGGCGGAAGAATTACCGACCATTGTCGAAGCAATTACCGTCAATGTCGGACGGACGGGTGCAGTTACGCCAATGGCAATTATGAAACCAGTTTTTTTAGCAGGTACGACCGTTCAAAGGGCGACTTTACACAATAGCGATCGCGTTGCCGAATTAGATATTCGCGTTGGCGATACAGTTATCGTGCGTAAAGCAGGAGAAATTATCCCCGAAGTCGTGCGCGTCATGCCCGAACTTCGTCCTAATGGCGCACAACCGTTTCAAATGCCTAGGTGTTGTCCTGAATGTAATTCTTTGTTGGTACGTCCACAAAAAGAAGTAGTGACCCGTTGCGTTAATAGTTCCTGTCCTGCTATTTTAAGAGGTAGTCTGATACATTGGGCATCTCGTGACGCTTTAGACATTCACGGCTTAGGTGAAAAAATTGTCGTACTTTTAATAGATAATCATTTAATTAATTCGATCGCCGATATTTACGATTTAAAACCCGAACAAATCGCCGCATTAGAAAGGATGGGTAATAAATCGGCAGAAAAATTAATTAGCGCGATCGATGAGTCAAAACAAAAACCATTTTCTAGAGTTCTTTATGGTTTGGGTATTCGCTATGTAGGTAGCGTCAACGCTAAAATTTTAGCTGAAAATTTTGGCGCGATCGAACGATTAACAAAAGCTTCCGTTGGCGACTTAGAAAATGTTTATGGAATAGGTTTAGAAATTGCTCAATCTGTTTATCAATGGTTGAGAATTTCTGCCAATCAAAGTTTAATTGAAAGATTGCAACAAGCTGGTTTGCAATTAGAATCTAAAGTAACATCTACTAGCGATCGCGCTTCAGCTATTACGAGTATTTTTTCAGGAAAAACATTTGTTATTACTGGTACTTTACCCACTCTCAAAAGAAAAGAAGCTGAAGAATTAATTGAAAGTGTTGGGGGAAAAATAACTAGTTCGGTAAGTGCAAAAACCGATTATTTATTAGTAGGTGAAGACGCAGGTTCTAAGTTAGAAAAAGCAAAAAAAATAGGAATTAAACAAATTAGTGAAGCAGAATTACTAGCCGCGATCGATTTGTCGAAACGTAATTAAATGGTAGAGACAAGGCGGAAAAATCCGAGGTCGCCTCGGATTTGTTCACCCGCCGTGCGATTTGCGCGCGTCTCTACAGAATTCGCTTTAATTTTTATTTTTCAAAATTGTAAACCTGATAAAGTAATTTCAATTTTTGCATGTAGCGATCGCGCACGGATTCGGGTGCAATAATTAAACAATCTTCTCCATAACGAAAAATTTCACGAACAAACCAAAAGGTATTAGAAACTTTCCTTACTACCTTTTTGATTTGCCTTTCATCTGCTAACCATTCATCGACTAAATCTGCTTGCTTGCGACTATAAGCATAAGCTAATCCTCTATAAAAGTGCATTTCTACTTCTACAGTATCTAAATCTGTTTTCCATCTTCGATCGATCGCGTTTGTCATAGCATCGGGAATGCGATCGAGACGCAAACACCAGTTATGACATAGTGCTGAAATGTCTTGATTACCTTCAGTTTCTTCACACCAGCATTCAAGATATTCTCTCTTTTCATAAAACCTAATTTCTGCATGACAAATAGTAAAAGTCCACAGGCGATCGGCTGCATCACGATAGTTTAGTTGAAAAGGTTGTTGACTGCGAATATAGCGATCGATCTCTTGTCGCCACAAAGGAGGGGGACTATCTATAAAAGCTTGAATTTCCTGTCGCAAAGGGATAGATAATTCGCTTCTTTCTAGTAGCAGTTGAGCAATAGTTAAAGCCGTTTCTAATTTCCCTGCATCTATTAAGCTGAGACGCGCCTGATTAAGTGCGGTAATTCTTTGTTCTGTCCAGTCATTATTAGCATGTACTAACAACTGACGACGGGCGATCGCTTCAATTAATTTAGAAATATTAGGTTTATTTCCCCAAGTAATACCAAATTCCTGGGCGATCGCTTGCAGTTCTTGTTTTTCTCGTTCTTGCAGCGAGAGAGTAATCGATTGACCTTTACGAGTCATAAAATTATACGGACACTGTATTTATAAAAATCTTGCTTATCTTTATTTTGACTGTCATAATCGTATCGTTCAAGTAATTACGGACACTTATTTATCTGACTATGTCCGAGTATCGAATTTATCTAAAACCTGTTTATTCGCAACTAGCAAAAGATATTCCTGATGATGTGAAGTTGCCAGCCAATTGGAAACTTTCTTGGCATCAAGCAGAAACGTTGAAAGCACTTCGCGATCGTAACGTGGATGTGGTTTTTAATACTGCTATGACTGGGGATGGAAAGAGTTTGGCAGCTTATTTAGAAGTTTTGCAAGGAAATTTAGAATTTGCTGCAATTGGACTATACCCTACCAACGAACTAGCACGAGATCAAGAAATGCAAGTTCGAGATTACATCAAATTGTTTAAACTATCTGAAAATTTCAGAATTGCCCGACTTAGTGGAGAAGAACTAGAAATATATGCAGAAACAGAAAAACTAAAAAAAGCAGATGCGATCGCGACACGTACAAGTCAAAGAGAAATTTTATTAACTAATCCCGATATATTTCACTACTTGCATCGTGGTGCTTATTTAATTCCCAAAAAAGAAAATTCAGATAAACTTTGGGGAAAAATAGATGAGAATTTTGAGTTATTTATTTTTGATGAGTTTCATATTTTCAGCGCGCCTCAAATTGCTAGTGTTATCAATACTTTGTTACTGATGCGATATACTAATCGGCGCAAAAAGTTTCTCTTTCTTTCAGCAACTCCCAATGATGAATTACTACAACGTCTTAGAGATGCGGGATTTAATTGCCAACAAATCGATCCGATCGCACAAAACAAGTATCAATTTCCTGATTCTTTAGTAGATATAGAAGGATGGCGAAAAATTTCGCGAGAAATTCAATTAAATTTTATTCCTGTAGAACCTTCATCGCGACATTCAGAACAATGGCT
>JBOFLQ010000277.1:0-2075 GCA_051657945.1 Xenococcaceae cyanobacterium
ATGAATATTACTTTACGCAAATTTTTGTATTACAACGCTGAGGTTAATTGATAAATGGGTTTGGAAAATTTTCAAGTCACAGATGGCGACCTTGACGATCTTACTCTGTCTCGCTATCTTAATGCTCCTGCGATCGCGATCGATACAGAAACCATGGGATTGGTTATTGGGCGCGATCGTCTTTGTTTGGTGCAATTGTGCGATCCTTCTGGTTATGTAACGGCGATTCGCATTGCTAAAGGACAAACAGAAGCCCCCAATCTCAAAAAATTAATGGAAGCCGATAATATTGTCAAGGTTTTTCATTTTGCTCGTTTTGATGTCGCTCAATTACTTAATTCTTTCGCGATCGAAACTAAACCTATATTTTGTACTAAAATAGCCAGTAAACTAGCCCGTACCTATACTTCTAGTCACGGTTTAAAAAATTTAGTTTTAGAGTTAGAAAGTGTAGAGTTAGACAAATCCGCTCAAAGTTCTGATTGGGGTAATGCTGCTAATTTATCGGAGGCACAATTGAGTTATGCAGCTAATGATGTTCGCTATTTATTGGGACTCAGAGAGAAGTTAATTGTAATGCTCGAACGAGAAGAACGTCTGAAATTAGCGCAACAATGTTTTCAGTTTTTGCCGACTATAGTTGCTCTCGATTTATTTCAGTATCCAAATATTTTCGAGCATTAAGTTAGCTTTCTTTAAATTTATTGTCAAGAATTCGGATTTCTGAATTCTTTTTTTTTCAAAAATACTATTTTTATTGTTTGGAGGTTTATTAATTGGTAAAGGTCAGAGTTCGCCAACACGTCAATCCCCTTTGTGACAAATATCAACAACCATTTACTCCTCCTGAGTGGGGCGCTATCTACTCCGATCTAAATCGATCGATGCATTTAGATATTGGTTGCGCTAAAGGCAAATTTTTGTTGCAAATGGCACAACTTTATCCAGAGCGTAACTTTCTTGGCGTAGAAATTAGAGAACCTTTGGTTGCAGCAGCAAATTTAGAACGCGATCGTCTGCATTTAAATAATCTTCACTACATTTTCACTAATATCAATATTTCTCTGCCAGTATTACTTGCATCCTTACCAGGGGGAGTTTTAAATTATATAACCATTCAATTTCCCGATCCTTGGTTTAAAAGAAGACACTCCAAAAGAAAAGTAGTACAACCAGAATTGGTAGAAGCGATCGCGGCTAATTTAATTGACGGAGGTACGGTTTTTTTGCAATCCGATATTGAATTAGTAGCATCGGAAATGAACGATCGCTTTCAATCTCATTTAAGCTTTCACAAACAACATCAAGAAAATTGGTTGGCAATTAATCCTTTGCCAATTTTCACCGAAAGAGAACTATACGTTATTGAAGGCAAGGGATCGATTTATCGTGCTTTGTTTGCCAAGCAAAGTTTTTAATTTTTTTGGCGATCGTTAAAACAATGTATTGACGTTCTATGATCTAGGGACGTTCTATGGAATGTCCCTACACACGATCTTAAAAATTTGATAATCGTTAGGAGTATCTAGATCGATAGCTCCTTGAGGAAATTCAACTGTAACGACAGAATTAATGTGACGTTGAATCACTTTTTTCGCGCCTTCTGCCTGAGTCAAGCGAGTGAGTTCTAAAAATAGCGTTGAATCGAATAACGCTGGAACACCAATCGTATTTTGGTAGGCTGAGGCAATGATGGGATGGTTGGTGGAACGATAGACAGATTCTAACTGGTGAATCGTTTGCGCTGATACGAAGGGTTGATCGCAGAGCAGAAGAATCACAGCCTCAACAATAGGAGATGTCTTCATCAGTGCCTGAATACCATGACGAATCGACGATCCCATGCCCTTTTGCCATTCAAGGTTTTCAACCACTTGAACAGGGAGATCTTTTAGCTCACAACGAATTCGATCGCTATATGCTCCTAAAACCACGAAAATCGGACTACAATGGGCAGCGATCGCCGTCTCAGTCACCCTTCTTAACAAACTTTGTCCTCGATCTAACAACAGTTGTTTTGGCGTTCCCATCCGCGTCGATGCACCTGCGGCAAGAATAACAGCAGCGATCGCGCC
>JBOFLQ010000278.1:0-46557 GCA_051657945.1 Xenococcaceae cyanobacterium
AAGCAAGTGAAAGTAATAGCAAAAAACTTCATTCACAAAGTAAAAATGAGTCAAACAACTATGAACGTCACAGAAAATTCGGAAAAAAATCTCGTTTTCATCGGCTCCTACTGGAAGCATCAACACCAAGGTGAGGTAAGCAATCGACCCTCATCCAAGCAGAAAAAATTTGCGCCTTTGCGTCCAATTCGTCAATTTCTAGATGAAATTGAAATCGACGATCGCTTTTTGGCACATTTTGTCTGTCAATTAATTCCGAGTCAATGTCCTTTTGAGAGAAAAATTGAATTTCGCGGTCGTCAAATTCTTCACATTCCGCCTATGTGCAAATTAAATCCATTCTACGAACAGTTAGTATCGCTTCGCTTTCGAGCAATGTGTTATTTAGCCGATCGATGTGGTGAAGATGTTAGCAACTACTGCTAAGATACATAGGTACTAAATCGTGTTTGAGGCATCGAGTTAAAGATGTCAACAAGGCAAGTACCATGACCATTATTGCGCTTAAAGCGTGGCATTTAGAGCAGTACGAACCAATCAAAGAGGTAATCAAACGTCCTTACGACCTGCGCTTAAGTAGAAGTAGTTTACTCAAATCTGCCTTAAGAGCTGATTTTTTAGACGATCGCGAATCAGTAGAAAAATCAGAGTGGTTTGAGAACTATTTAGAAGGAGAAAGAATTGAATTCTATATCGAAGGTAGCGGCGGTTACGTCGTATCCAATATCGATTTAGTTTCACAAGAAATTTACTTTACCAAGCAAGATATTTTATCGACCCTAGATCCAGTTATATTTTTTAGTCCGCAAACCGAATATCCCGCTGCTAGCGAAACGTCGATCGCCGCCTTAAATGAAGCCGTTGAAAAAATTAACAAGCGATCCCGCATCCCGATAACCTTAGAAATATCCCATCGTCCTAAAGGTTATCCAATTCGCCTCAGCAGCATTCAAATGCGACGCATTCGTAAAAGCCTGTTATACATTGCCGATACTACACCGATCGCCAGCATAGAGACAGAGAAAAAAACAGGCTTATTAATAAACCCTAGTGTTTGCGTCGAGATCGGTTTTGCGATCGAGGCTAAAGATTCAGCCCAAATTTTACTCTTAAATATGGAACGTCCCGACTTAGTTGGAGACGTTCCTTTCGACTTGTCTAATTACAAACATTTGAGTTTTAAAGGCGAAGCAGACTTGAGCAAAACTTTACCCAATTTAGTTAAAGCACTTTTGCAAAGATTTAATTTATAGTGCAGTAGAGACGCGATATATCGCGTCTCTACCTTAAATGCGCGTCTCTACCCCATTCCCTAATTAGTTATCCTTGCTGCTCGATCGACCGAATCTTGCAGCCACCACTGCCAAAATTGTAAGCGTTTGTTAGCATCAGAACTAGAATGCCAAAGAGGGCCAGCCAAAGCGATCGCCGCCCAGTAAGCACAATCAGCGCGATCGGGATCGATGCGAAGATCGTCATTCGCTCGATCGCATGATGAATTGAGAGAAAACTGTTCGTCGTACAAAGCTGTCGAAAGAGCTAAAAGCGCGCTGTTACCAGCAGAGATAGCGCGCCCAGCACGATAGTCTTGAATTGTTGTATCTGCAAATAATGTTTGCCACCTTGACTGTATTATGACCAGATAATCTTGAGCTAATTTTTTGTCGTATAGTCCTTGTAAAACCTGCTCGCAAACGAACAACAAGCGATGAGGAGTATCGTCATCTTCAAATAATGACTCCCATACAGGTAGCACATGACGTGCCGTTAAAATTGCTAAAATCGTGCGTTTTTTTCTGCCGAGATCTTTCGAACCAAATTGTTCGATGCGATTCTCCCAAGGAGACGCAAAGCTTTCGCCAAAAGCTGTCCATATTTCCTGACGATAGCAAAGATTTAGATTATGTAGCGGATGATCGTTGAGAGCTTTTAGCGCATCTTCTACAATCAAGTTTAAGCTTCTCGATAGAGACATTATGAACGCTCCAGTTACTTTTCATCTAGCTATACCTATTAATGATTTAGCTCTTGCCAAAAGTTTTTATGCGGAAGGTTTGGGATGTGCGATCGGTCGTGAAAATTCGGGCGCAATTATTTTTAATTTGTACGGACATCAATTAGTCGCTCACATGACCGAAGAACCTTTAATTCGGCAAAAAGGAATTTATCCGAGGCATTTTGGTTTAGTTTTTGCTACTGAATCAGATTGGAAAGCAACCTTAACTAGAGCCAAAGACAAACAATTACTTTTCTACCAACAACCCAAATTACGCTTTTCTGGTAAATTAACCGAACATTTAACTTTCTTCCTTGAAGACCCATTTTATAACTTTTTAGAGTTCAAATATTATCGCCATAGCGAAGCAATTTTTGGAGGAGGAGAATTAACGGCGATCGGCGATCGGGAAGAGGGATTAGGGGTTAGGGGTTAGGGGTTAGGGAAGAGGGATTAGGGGTTAGGGGTTAGGGAAGAGGGATTAGGGGTTAGGGGTTAGGGAAGAGGGGTTAGGGATTAGGGATTAGGGGTTAGGGGAATAAAAGTCACGCACTCAGCACTCTCTATTCCCTACTCCAATCCCAAACTTTTCAAGGCAGACTCAGCCGCTCTTTTTTCGGCTTCTTGTTTGCGCCTTCCTTTACCAACACCGTAGACGACATTATTAACCCTAACTTCGACAGTAAATTCTTTAGCATGATCCGGCCCCGATTGAGCGATCGTGTTGTATTGAGGATTTTCGCCCACTGTAGCTAACGCCCACTGTTGAAAGCGATTTTTGGAATCGATGAAGTTAATTGCTTCGATCGCCGTTTGACGTTCGACGAGATCTCGAGCTAGAGAAGCGAACCAAGGTTGAATGTAATTGCGAACCGCTTCAACTCCTGCATCCAAAAAATAAGCGCCAATAATCGCTTCAAAGGTGTCGTTGAGTAAAGAAGGATTTTCCCTACCTTTATCTTTTTCTGCCCCCTTTCCCAAACGCATTAGTTTTCCAAGTCCCAATTGAGAGCCTAAAAAACCCAACTGTCGTTCGTCTACAAGTTGCGATCGCAAGCGAGTTAATTGAGCTTCATCCATATTTGGGTAATTTTGATAGAGCAACTCTCCAATTAAAAAACCTAGTACGGCATCACCGAGAAATTCCAAACGTTCGTTGTCTTTGTTTTCTTCAGGGTGTTCGTTGACGTAGGAACGATGAGTCAACGCTCGCTCCAAAAGCTGGCGATCGCGGATGGGTGGCAGTTGTCGTTC
This sequence comes from Xenococcaceae cyanobacterium, assembly GCA_051657945.1. GTDB lineage: Bacteria > Cyanobacteriota > Cyanobacteriia > Cyanobacteriales > Xenococcaceae > CAZJTL01. Next base: position 3,251 of record JBOFLQ010000278.1, read on the forward strand.
CATTTTTTATCCTCAACTCAATTTGCTGGTGGATTGCCTATGACAGTTAAAGGCAAGATGCCTAACAGACAAAGTTTGCTCAAAAATTCATAAGTTTTGTAAATAAAAGCATAACTTCTTATGAATACACAGGAGTCAAAAATAGAAGATTTTTCAGTCTAGATCGATGAATGCGAGGATGACAGATAATTTTTTAACAGTTAATCAGGATGCCAGCAACAATCAGACGATCGAAAAATTAATTCAACAGCTAATCACAATTTGCCGACAAATCGATGTTCGGCAATCTCAACAGCAAGCGCTTGTCGCTCAAATAGTTGAAGAAATGCTGCGATCGCGACCAATTTGTCGTCCTCGTCGGGGTAAAGTTCTTTTTGGTATTTATTTGGAGACTTACGAACAACTAAAACAAAAACTAACAGAAAATATTTTTGAAAAAATAGAAACTAATAATTTACCAACTCTTGAAGTCAAACAATGGGCGATTTCCATGCGAAATCAAGCCATAAAAAAACTGCTTGATGACACCAGACTAAAAAGTTTGGGAATATCTGCACAAAATTATCCAGTCAATAGCGAACTTAGACGTTACGCATTAGAAGAATTGATCGAAGCAATTCGCTGGTCGAATCGATTGTGTCATCCTCATCGAGAAAAATTTCCGCCTCAATTTTACGAACTCATCTACGAAGAGGCAGTTTTGGAAACATTAATCTACGTATGTACTCACATTGACAAATACGACCCCGACAGAGGCGATAAAAAATTTATGAACTGGGTTAATTTCCGTCTCGATAAATTAGTTCTCGAATGTCGCCGCAAATTTGACAGCGTTAAAACTCAACAACTACCTTCGCTTAAAGATTTAGACAATTTAGTTAAAGCACAAGAACAACCATCTTTATCAGAAATCGTGCGTCAATACATCGAAGAAGATCCAGAAGATCTGTGCAAGAAAACTTACGTCAAAAACCACGTTAATGCTAATTTTCAGACCATAGCACTAGCTAGATTTTCAGGTAAAAATTGGGAAGAAATTTCTCAAGAATTTGGAATTTCTATTCCTACTCTTAGTAGTTTTTTTCAACGTTGCTGCAATAAATTCGCCACTCAATTTAAGCAAGAATTACAAAATTGACCGAATCCACTAGTCTAAATCATGAATAAATCAATGACTTCTTTTACAATTGACATTCCACTATCAATAAGCGCTCACCTGCATGCAGAACAATTCTGTGGTAATCAAGCTAATCCTGACAAAGCAAAACAGATATATCTCAATACTTTGGCGGTTTATGCCGTCAGTGTTTACTTAAAATCTTTAGGTTTTCAACCAGAATTGGATCGAAGTAGCAGTTGGAATATATTTAGCCAAACCTTGATGAATACTGCGGATTTGTTAGTCAAAAATCTTGGTAAATTGGAATGTAGACCCGTTCTTCCCGATGCAGAATCGGTTTATGTACCCGAAGAAGTTTGGACTCAAAGAGTGGGTTTCATCGCCGTACGACTTGACGAATCGCTCAAAAAAGCGACTTTATTGGGCTTTATTCCTCAAGTTGGTGCGACCAACTTTCCCTGCAAACAGTTGCGATCGATCCTAGAATTACCTAAGTATTTAAGCGATTTGGAACGCCCGCACCTAGTTACAGATACCTTACTCGGTCAATGGTTGCATGGTCTTTTTGAGGAGGGATGGCAACTAGTCGAACAGTTATACCCCACACCGTTAGCATTTAACTTTAGAAGTTCGAGTCAGCTTCAAGATATGCAACACTCAATAAAAGATGTTTTAAAAGGTTCTGCCTCTGAAGCAACCCAAATTCCAGTGAAAGAAGCGGGGGAAATTAGTCGAGTTAAACTACTCAATCTAAATTCTGGGCAACAGATCGAACAAGTTGGTTTAGTAGTTAAAATTTTAGCAAAAAGCGATGGAGAGATAGACATTTCTGTTTCTGTCAAAGTTTATCCTGCCGATGGTCAAACTAAACTGCCGCAGGGATTGCAAATTTCAGTCCTAGACGAACGAGAAGTTCCTGTCATGCAAGCACAGGTAAATAATACTGAAACAGTAGAATTTAAATTTAGTGGCGAACCAGGAGAATATTTTTGCGTTAGGCTAACTTGGAGGGGTATTTCCAAAACAGAAACGTTTGTAATTTAAAGCTATATGTAGTCAATGAAAACCTCAATTTCTATTGTTGTAAACTTATCTTTGGAGTCGATTTTTGTTCGATCGACTTATCTTATTAACAAAAAATAGAGCTGTGAAAGAGATTGACAAAATTTGGCGACTATGGTTTTTGAAAATTAATTCAAAAAGCTCTTGGAAATTGTTAGAGATTCCCACTTGTATTGCCACGAGTACTGTTTTGACTTCGCTATTTGTTGGTTCGATCTTCCTGACAATGCCAGTCAATGCTAACTCTTCTAAAGAGGTCAATTCCATTAAAGCAAATCGCTATTCAACAGATCGCGATCGTTCATTTTCGCAGCCGTCAACAGAAACAATTCTTCAGCCAGATCGAGTGAATTCTAGCGATCGAGAACAAATTGATTTTTCTGATACGGGCAGACCGATCGACTCAACATCCTCCACAGTCTCCACGCCAAAAGACCGTTCTAATCTAGATTTTTCTGATACGGGCAGACCCGGTCAACGAACGGCTGGAGGCAGTCGCAACAATTGTCTCAATCCCAATTTTAGCCTTACTGCTTTGTTGCCCTCGTCTCACTTGGGTAAAACCGTTGCCGAACGACCGACTTTTTGGTTTTACATTCCTTTGGTCTCTCGATCGAACCTTTCAGGCGAATTTGTCTTACAAGATGAGAAGCGTAACGATATTTATCGCATTCCTTTTCAGCTCGATCGCCCTGCTGTTAAAGTCGCTGGGTTAATTCCCTTCTCGCCTCCTGAAACGACTGCTCCTTTGCAGAGCGATCGCCCTTATCGTTGGTATTTTAAACTTTACTGCACCTCAAATAAGTCTTCAAGTCCGATTTTCGTTCAAGGTTGGGTGCAAAGAGTGGCACTCGAAGCACAAGTTAAATTACAACTAGCCAATACCACCAGACCAGATTTAGTTTATGCCGAGCATGGTATTTGGTACGATGCATTAAACTATCTAGCACAAATGCGCTTAAATAATCCCAATTCCACAAAGTTACAAGATGACTGGAGGAGACTTTTAACCGCCAAAGGCGTTAATCTAAAACTACCTTAATAAAAAGGGGCAACGGGCAATGGATAAGTAGCAAGTAGTAAGTAGTAAGTAGTAAGTTACTTTTAAATGAGTGACTTTTGAATGCGTGAGTTTTTCCCTAGCCCCTAATCCCTAACCCCTAATTCCTAGCCCCTAATCCCTAGCCCCTAATCCCTAACCCCTAATCCCTAGCCCCTAATCCCTAACCCCTAATTCCTAGCCCCTAATCCCTAACCCCTAATCCCTAGCCCCTAACCCCTAGCCCCTAATCCCTAATCCCTAATCCCTTTCTCAATGTCATCAACTCCAGGAAAGCTAGTTGTCTTAAAATTAGAGGGAGATTTTGAAAGCCAAGGTTTTCAAGTCAATTTAGAGCTGGGACTTGAAGGCAAGCGTCCCTATGCTGAAACTTCTGGAACTTTACCACCTGCACCTAATTTAATTCTTTATTTAGAGCAATGGCAACAGCAATATCGCCGTCTCGAATTGCCCAATCGAATTAAACCTAAACAGATTATTTACGGCGGTGGCGTTAATGTATTTGAAAAGTTGTTACAACTGAGCTATCAGTTAACCGAAGCATTAAAAGCTTGGTTGGAATCTGAATCGTTTCGCCCGATCGATAAATTATTGCGGGAAGAATTGAACCGCAATGAAACGATTAGAGTATTGTTGCGATCGAAAAATGCTCGGCTACACAGACTACCTTGGCATTTGTGGGATTTTTTAGAACGCTACCCAAAAGCTGAATTAGCTCTCGGCGCAATAAATTTCGAGCAAGTTAAGGAATCCAATTCAGAGGTAGCCTCCGAATTAATTTGGCAATCCCTCAGTCCAAGTGAGAATGTAGACGATCGAGCTAAAGTTAAAATCTTGGCAATTTTAGGTAACAGTGACGGGATCGATACAGACGAAGACTGTAACTTGCTGAAATCTTTAGCAAATACGGAAGTGGTTTTCGCGATCGAACCGAATCGCCAAGAATTAAACTTTCTTCTTTGGGATAACTCTTGGAATATTCTTTTTTTTGCAGGACACAGCGAAACCAAACAAGGGAAGGGGCAAATTTATCTTAATTGCGAAGATAGTTTGACGATCGAAGAATTGAGATACGCACTCAGGTGCGCGATCGCTAAAGGTTTACAGCTAGCAATTTTTAATTCTTGCGATGGTCTGGGTTTAGCTTATCAGCTAGAACAGTTAAATTTACCGCAAGTTATCGTCATGCGCGAACCAATTCCCGATCGCGTCGCTCAAGAATTTTTGAAAGGTTTTTTGCGTTCCTTCGCTAGTGGCGATTCTCTCTACGTTGCCACCAGAATTGCTCGTGAAAAATTACAGGGATGGGAAGATCGTTTTCCTTGCGCTAGTTGGTTGCCAGTAATCTATCAAAATCCTGCTGTCATACCACCATCTTGGTACGATTTGCAAGAGGCAAGACAGAAAGCACCAAGCGCAAAAACGGGCGATTCAAACTTTGACAAAAACCGCCAAAGTTTCGCCCTCAATAAAGCAGGAAGTTTAGTAACAAAAGCCCAAACGCAACAGAAACACAAAAGCCTAATTAAAAGAATTTATTCTTCGATCGCACTTCAACTACAAAAAATTTATGGGCGATCGCGTTGGAGTAGTTTGGTGGGAATTTTGTTGGTAAGTTTGCTAGTTACTAACGCCATCGTTGCAGTACGATCGCTGGAGATGTTTCAAAATCTCGAATTAGCAGCGTTCGATCGAGCAATGCAAAATCGACCCGCCGAACTAAGCGATCGACGTATTTTGGTAGTAACTATCGACGATCGAGATATTAACTATCAGCAGCAGTTGGGAATGCAGATGCAAGGTTCTCTCTCCGACGAAGCTTTAAACCAACTCTTACTCAAAATTTTGCCTTACCAACCACGCGCGATCGGCTTGGATATCTACCACGATCGCCCCTTTCCAGAACAATTAGCCAAATTACTCGCACAAAATCAGCAATTTATTGGTATCTGTAATGCTCAAAGTCGGGAGTCTAACTTGAGCGGAATCACTCCAGCGCCAAATTTGTCGCTATCTCAATTAGGATTTAGCGATTTTCCCATCGATTCAGATAACGTAATTCGCCGTCAATTTATCGGCATGTCTCCAGATAGTTTTTGTCCGATCGATCGTTCATTTAGTTTTCAGTTGGCTTTGCTTTATTTGCGCGATCGAAAGATAGATATAACTTCTCAGGGATTGCAACTCGGTAATCTACTAATCAAAAAATTACCAAGCAATGCTGGAGGATACCAATTGAATGAAGAGACTACTAAAGGCTTTCAAATTCTGATTAATTATCGTTCTTCCCCTCCACCAACAATTTCTCTGCGAGGTCTTCTCCAACATCCCAACAACGAGCGTCTCAAAGAATTAGTTGGCGATCGCATTATTTTAATTGGCGTAGACCTACACAATCAAGATCGATTCGATACTCCTTACACCCCAAAAAAAGAACCTCTGCGAGTGCCAGGAGTTTTAGTTCACGCACAAATGGTTAGCCAGATTATTAGTGCCGCTGTAGACGGAAGATCGCTGTTAAATTGGATTCCCAACTTTCTAGAAATAATCTGGATTGGATGTTGGTCTTTGCTGAGCGGTATGCTTATCTACCTCGGCAATTTAATTTTTAACTCTTCAAACAAGTTTTTTTATCGATTCTGTGCGATCGCGATCGTCTTATTCATTCAATATCTCAGTTGCTCGATCTTATTCTGTCGCGGCATTTGGTTGCCACCGGTCGCACCATCGATCGCCATCATTTTGACAGCAGTAGCGATCGCTTGTAATCCTTTCAAAATTGCAGTCGTTAAAAAATAAGAGTTAAGGGTTAGAAGAAAGTTTTTACTTCAGACTTCAAAACTCAGCACTAAACATAACTGGATGAAGTTTGATTTTGCTGTTAAAACATATTGCTATGTAGGAACAATTTACATAGTATGACATTGACTTCAGCTTTTACCGAAATTCCTTTTGTTGACTTACAACCTCAGCATCAACCGATTCAAGCCGAAATAGATCGCGCAATTCAAAGCGTTATTAAAAGTGGCGATTTTATTCTCGGTCGGGCGTTAAGCGAGTTTGAAACAGCTTTTGCTGAAGCTTGCAATGTAAAATATGGGGTGGGAGTTGCATCGGGAACGGATGCGATCGCTCTAGGTTTGAAAGCCTGTGGCGTGGGGGAAGGAGATGAAGTCATCATTCCTTGTAATACTTTTATCGCTACTGTCATCGGCGCGATCGAGGCTGGTGCCAAACCAATTTTAGTTGACTGCTATCCCGATACGGCGTTAATCGATCTCGAAGCTGCCGCCAAACTAGTCACAAAAAAAACTAAAGCGATCGTCCCCGTTCATTTGTACGGTCAAATGGTTTCTCCTTCTCAACTGCTAGATTTTGCTCGCACTCATAACTTAATTGTGTTTGAAGATGCAGCCCAAGCACATTTAGCTCAAAGAGAAAAATGTATTGCTGGTTCGATTGGAAAAGCATCTGCGTTTAGTTTTTATCCGAGTAAAAATCTCGGTGCTTTTGGTGCTGGTGGTATGGTAGTTACTAACGACGAAGCGATCGCCACCAAAATTAAAACTATTCGTAATTACGGCGCTCCTCGCAAATATTATCATACAGAATTGGGAGTTAACAGTCGTCTCGACACCATACAAGCGGCAATTTTAAATGTAAAGTTGCCTCATTTGCTTCAATGGAATCACAAACGCAATTTTGCCGCTCAATATTACAACCTTTGTTTGGAATCTTTGCAAGATAAAGGTATTTTTCCTATTGTCAATCAATGCGATTTGGGACACGTTTACCATCTCTATGTTATTAATTTAGGTAGATTTGCCCTCAATCGCGAAGTCATTCAAGAAAAACTGGCAACTAGAGGTATTCAAAGCGCTATTCACTATCCCGTTCCCTGTCACCTGCAACCTGCCTATCAATATCTTGGCTATCGTCAAGGTGATTTCCCCGTCGCCGAATCATTGTCAGCGCAAATCTTATCTTTACCTATGTATCCGGGTTTAACTAACGATCGCATTGAAATTGTTTGCGATAGTCTGGCAAAAATTTGTCAGTAGATAGGGGATAGGGAAGTGTGGGGGGTGTGGGAGGTGTGGTTCGGGTGGGAAGCAATAGCTATGCCCATTGCCCGATGCCCATTGCCCATTGCCCATTGCCCATTGCCCATTGCCCATTGCCCGTTGCCCATTGCCCATTGCCCATTGCCCATTGCCCATTGCCCGTTGCCCGTTGCCCGATGAACCATGAACCATGAACCATCGATTGTTTAACTTTAATTCTCTAATTATTGGTTTATTAATTCTTATTTATACTCCTCTAATTTTCCATTGGTATGATGGTTGGCTAAACAAAACTATAAGTACCGAACATGAATACTTTAGTCATGGATTAATTGGACTTCCTTTTGCCGGTTATATATGTTGGTTAAAACGTAAAAAATGGGCAAGATTAGATGAGGAAAGTCATCCTCTTGCTCTAATTTTTTTATTGGTAGGAGTTTGGTTTTATTTAAGTGGAGTTGTCGATCTGGTCAACCTCTCTTTTCCTTTAGTTTTGACAGGAGTTTGCCTCTGGTTAAAAGGAATACCGAGTTTAAAATTATTTGGCTTCCCTCTAATTTTAATTTGGCTAGCAGCTCCCAATCCTCTTCCTTATTTAATTACTCCTTATACCTTGCCATTACAAAAATTTATTGCAGCGACAGTAGCTTTTTTATTAATGCATCTAGGTATTGATGTCTATGTAGAACAAATTTATATTGCAGTCGGCGGAAGGCTAGTAGAAGTAGCTCCTTATTGTGCTGGATTGAAAATGTTATTTACCAGTTTATATATTGGATTAATGTTACTTTATTGGACAGACAATTTAAGCGATCGCCGTAAAACTAATTTATTATTAATCGGCACGATCGGCATTAGTATTATTGCTAATATTATTAGAAATGCTTTATTAGCTTACTTTCATGGGACTGGTAAAGATGAAGCTTTTGTCTGGTTACATGATTCTTGGGGTGGCGATCTTTATTCAGTTGTTATGTTAAGTTTCGTTGTGGTTATTTTAAAAATATTGGACAAAACAGCAAGTGATTAAGTTCTGAAAGATGTTATAAATTAAAACATTTTTTTAAATTAAGTAATCGAGCTAATTGTGAATTTAACTAACTTCAAAAAAAGCAATATAATTTCTCGTATATTGTTGATATTTATCTTAACTATTGTAATGACTATAGGTACTCTACCAGGTTATGTTAGTAGAACTTGGTCTTGGTTGGATTTACCAAAAGTAGCTGATATCCATCAAATCAAAAATATCCAAAAAACAGGATTAACAATACCTGGTTGGAAAACTGTTTCTATTGAAGCAAAAAACGTTGGTACAAAAGAATGGTTATCTCAAACAATCGAGCAGAATAATGATGAAAAAATCATGTTACTTTTTCTGCCTCAAAATTACTATTTGCACAAACCAGAAGTAGAATGGGTGGATGTTGATGGAGTAGAGCGCTGGAAAACTGATTCGTATGGAAAATTGAAATTTACAGTTACGCAAGCTCAGGGATCGGGCGAAGTGAAAACGCGTATTTTTAGAGCGTGGAACTCAAAGCAAACCTTTGCAGTAGTTCAATGGTACGCTTGGCCAAATGGCGGTCATTATTCAACCCTAAATTGGTATTGGTTCGATCGCTTGGCGCAGTTTAAGCATCAGCGTCTTCCCTGGATAGCTGTGTGTCTAAAAATTCCGATCGAACCTTTAGGAGACTTACAAACAGCCAAACCTTTGATGGAATCTGTGGCAAAAACAGTTCAGTCTGCCCTAAATGCGGAACCGTTTCATTCGTTTCTCTAGATTGCGAAATCCGATTTCATTTTTTTGGCAATCTTTACTTTAGCGATTATGCAAGCAGCTATGTTTACAGATAATACGATTCGATCGCGTAGCACTCCCGAAAGGAGATCGCGAAGCCTGCGCCCAGACGGGGCGTTCGAGTGTCTCTCTGAGGCAGAGAGATGCGCGAGGAGACCAGTCTTACGACACGACTATCGCCTACGCCAATCAGCTTTGGAGGAGCAATCACCCCTAGCAACTTTAAAGCCGTCACAAAACAAAACACGGCGCTCTATTGAGAATAGATCGCTGCGACTGAAACTTTTTGTTTCCGTCGGTTTGAGTTTTCTGTTTTGGCTCATCGAACCCTGTTGGTTGGCTGCTACCAGTTTCGCTCAAACCTCGATTAATCTACCCAAGCTAGAGCCAGCTAACCTTAAATCTCCTACATCTCCCGATTCAGGGCCCCCAAAAAACGCTGCTCCTGTTTCCCCTGACTCCCCTGAGTCTCCTGTTTCCCCTGTCTCCCCTACCTCCCCTGTCCTACCCCCCTCCTCAAACAGTGACGAACAATTCAATCAATATCGTTTAGCTGCGGGCGATGGCATTGCAATTAGCGTTCCCAGCTTTCCAGAATTTGGTGGCGCATCGGTTGTCGATAGTGAAGGTAACGTCAGCGCTCCAATTTTAGGAAGAATTGCCGTGGCGGGATTAACTTTAAAAGAAGTAGAAACAAAAATTAGTTACGAGTTGAACCGTCGCTATTTGCAAGAGTTACCCGAAGTAAATGTTAACTTAAACACTCTTCGTCCTGCCGAGATTGCCGTACTTGGAGAAGTTGCTAGACCTGGATATTATGCTCTGACGACAGGTGCGCCCGTGTTTGCTGCTTTAATTTCTGCGGGAGGAAGTACCAATAATGCCGACCTCAGATCTGTGTTAATACGCCGTACTTTGATAGATGGTACGCTGGTCGAAAAAAAAGTCGATCTCTACACACCGCTGCTGGTAGGACAAAAAATTCCCAATCTTCGCTTGCAAGGTGGCGACACAATTGTCGTTGCCAAATTAGAAGTTGGCAATACTCAAAATTACGATCGCTCATTGGTAGCACGTTCTACTTTACCAAAACAGGCAATTACCATTAGAGTACTCAGTCCAGCCGCTAGGGGAGTAGCTTTTCGCAACTTAACTCTCCCCAACGGTAGCACTTTTCTCGACGTTCTTGCCTCGCTACCTCCAGACGATCCTCTCCTGGTTGACGATGAAGTAGCACTGATGAGATTTGCCCCAGAAAAAGGAGGAATAGCTTCACAAAAACTCAATACCAAAGCAGCGATCGACGGAGATATTGCCCAAGATGTTCCCTTACAAGATGAAGATACCATCGTCGTCAGTCGAACTCTTTTAGGTAAAATCTTTAGTGCTTTCGATACAATTACTCAGCCAATTCGCAGTGTTTTTGGTTTTCGCGAATTCTTCGATGCTTTTGGAAGATAAAACTTCTATGTAAATCGATTATGACTCCACCTATTCTCAAACGTTTCTCGATCGCTTTTAGCCAGCACAAATTGCTGGGGTTATTTATTTTTGCTCTCATTCTCGGACTGTCGGCGATCGTTGCCCTGCAACCCCCGCCCCCGAAACAAAAAACATCTTACAAAGCTACGGGGCAGTTGTCGTTTAGCAATCCGCCGCCCCTGTTTACCAATACTGGGGAACAACTGCAAGAACAAGGAAGACTCATCGACGTTAACGGGCTGTTGAGTTTGCCCGTTCAAGATCGCATCAAAAAGCAGCTAAAGCTGACCGATGAAGAGCTTAAAGAAATTATCGAGAAAAAATTCAAAATAATTCTTCCCGAACCAGTTAAAGGTAAAGTAACTCCTCAAATAATTACTTTGGAGTACGCAGGAGTGCCTAATAGCGATCGAGCGTTGTTCGTTTTGGGAACTTTTATGAAAGAAATGGTCGAGCAAAGTCGCTTGCTCAACACTGCCCAATTGAGGACGAGAATCGATTCCCTGCAAGAAAGATTAAATGAGGTGCAACCAGAATTAGCTAAAGCAGAAGAGCAGTTTTACCGCTTTGTAAGTACCAAAGGAACACCTTTACTTTCCGTTCAAGATGGTACTCTCTTTAATGGCATCACCAACAGCGAACAACAACAACGACAATTAGAACTAGTACTAGAAGAAATTGACGGTCAAATTGCCAGCGTTGTCAGTCAACTAGGATTGTCGCCATCACAAGCTTTTACTTCTGCTGCCTTGAGTGCTGACCCGATTTTAGCAAGTCTGCGTTTGCAAGTTACGCAAACGGACACACAAATCGAATTACTTCAAAAAGATTTGCGACCCGATCATCCCCGCATGACTGCTCTACTCAAACAAAAGCAGTCTAGCGAAAAAATGTTGCAGAAACGAGCGACAGAAGTTCTTGGCGGAGATGGTAACTTCAAACCTCTACCACCCAACAAAGTACGTATAGATAGCAGTCTCGATCCAGCCAGACAAGAACTGGCTAACAATTTGTCGATTTTGCGTACCCAACGTGAAGGACTAGTCAGACAGCTTGATTCGCTTAGGAAAATCGAACAAAAACTCAGACGGCAATACGAACAATTTCCCGATCGCCAATTGCAGCAAGCGCGTTTAGCGCAGGAAGTAGAGCTAAAACGCGCTCTCTACCAAACTATTCTCTCAGCAATGGTAGACGCGCGATCGGCTGAGGCAGAAACCATCGGTAGTTATGCGATCGCTCAATCACCAATGGTAGAACCAGTCGTACCGACTACGATCGCATCGATGAGTCCTTTGCTAATTATGTTGGCTGGTGCGGGTTTGGGGTTGGTATCGGCAACGGGAGTCATTTTCTTATTAGCTACTTTAGATGACAGACTGCATACACCCAAAGAATTACGCGATTTACTGGCAGACAAAGAAGTACCAATATTGGGACAAGTTCCCTATGTTTATTGTTTTGATGTTGATGGCAACGAAAAACCTGTTTTAACCGATATTGATTCTTTCTATTTAGCTTTTTACGAACGCATTCGCAGTAACATTCGTCGTCTTAGTCCTAAAAGCGCTAAAGTAGTCATGCTAGTCAGCGTCAGTAATGACGAAGGCAAGAGTATTAATGCTTACAATTTGGCGATCGCCTCCGCTCGTGCTGGCAAACGTACTCTTTTACTCGAAGCCGATTTACGCTCTTCTTCCCTTGCTAAATCTCTACAAATAGAAGTAGATAACGAATATAATTCGCAACCCCTTCAATATTATGCCAATCGCAGCGATGCCGTTCGTTTAGTACCTGGTATTGAAAATTTATATCTAGCGCCGAGTCCTGGGACATTTCGTCAAGTAGCAGCCATTTTAGAATCGGACGAGTTGCGGCGTTTTGTCGAAGATGCTCGCGGTCGTTTCGATTTGGTCGTCATCGATACTCCTCCACTGGCAAAATATAACGATGCTCTTTTACTCGAACCCTTAACCGATGGCATTATTACAGTTGTCAGACCTGGAATTACCAAGGGAAGTATGCTGAGCGAGACGATCGAGCAATTTGCCGAAACCGAATTACCTCTAATCGGAGCCATCATTAACGATGTCGAACAATCGATTAGCATGAGCAACCCCAGACAAGAAAATCCTCCCGAAGCAGAGTTAACGAGTGTTTGATAATTAGGGGACTAGAGGCTAGAGGCTAGGGACTAGAACAAAACACTAACCCCTAACCCCTAACCCCTAATCCCTAATCCCTAATCCCTATCCCCTATTTCCTTTAGTTATATACTTTGCCGCCGCCCCACATCACGCCACGAATCTTAGGCTGAATTAAAATGTGTCCTGCAAGCGCTTGGAGATCGCCATCTGTAAGATTCCTCATTTCAGGATAGAGATCGGCTCTGGTTGTGTTGGGGTGAAACTCAAGAATTTGTTTTTCACCGTCATAGGTAGTCGGATTTTTCAAATAATCGACGATCGCGACAACGTTGTCGCGAGATGGTTCTGCACCTTCTAGAGCTGGTAACCCCAAACCTACGTTAGGATTGGTTTTGGTTGCTCCCCCTTTATGACAGACAGAACAAGTGCTAACAAACAAACGTTCTCCTTGTTTTACTTGTTTCAAGCTTAGAGTAACTTGGTCGCCCTGCTCGTTCAGCTTGACTGTACGAACGTCTTTATCTACTTCAAAAGCCGCTGCGGTTGACATATTAAATTGAAATACAAAAAATACCACAGCCACAACGACCCAAATCGATCTCTTCAAAATTAACATCGTTCTCCTCGAAAAATTTTGCCAATTATCAACTAGTACTGAATACAGCATTATTTGAATTCACACCGAGACAGATTGCTTGGGTCAACTTTTACTTCGATCGAAGTTCGACCGAAAGTTCCTATCGTCGCGAAAAAAACATCAATATAAATTTGTCGATCTTTATCTGCAATTTTTAGGCGATCGCATTACTAGACTGCTAGGCAGAGAGCGCACTCTACTGCTAGTTTCGCCTTCGATCGGTTTATCCAGCTTATAACCCATTTAGGATCTGCTCGAGAGCATAAATTTAATTTTGGTTATCATAAAATATCATGCCATTCCTCTGACACTTTTCCTACAAAAAGTAGGGATTAGAGATTAGAAAACCGATCGCTATTAACCAAACGTTAACGGGCGACCGAGAGAAAGCAATGAATGAAGATTGACAACTTTGCCAATGATAGCGATCGCGGGGGCTTCAAAATTTGCTCGTTCTATCTGTGGAATAATTGTTGCGAGAGTTCCGACTAATTCTTGTTGCATTGGTGTCGTTCCCCAACGAATTAGGGCGATCGGAGTTTCGGGAACGAGTCCGCCAGCGATTAATTGAGGAATAATTGAAGAGAGATTGTGAATTCCCATATAAATGACAATTGTTTCCGAACCAGCGGCGATCGCACCCCAATTAACTTCGGGTCGATATTTTCCTGCTGCTTCGTGTCCCGTCACAAAAGTTACGCTCGAACTGTAGTCGCGATGAGTGACGGGAATGCCTGCATAGGCGGGTGCGGCAACGCCAGAAGTTACACCTGGAACTACTTCTACCGAAATCCCCGCTCTTATCAAATCTTCCATTTCTTCGCCGCCACGACCGAAGACAAAAGGATCGCCGCCTTTGATACGGACGACGATCGCATTGGTTTTCGCTTTTTCAATCAACAGTTGAGTTGTCTCCGACTGTAGTTTAGAATGACGACCCCGTCTTTTTCCAGCATCAATTTTTTCTGCCGAATCATTAATCTTGGCTAAAATTGGCTCGCTGACCAAGGCATCGTAAATTACTACATCGGCATGTTCTAGCAAAGTCAGCGCTCTGAGGGTTAATAATCCTGGATCTCCAGGGCCAGCACCGACTAAATATACTTTACCCCAAACTCGTTCTTCTTGCTCTAACTCCATTATGCCACCCCCTCAATAATAATTTTTGCCAATTCGGTTGTTGCTCCTAAAGGTTGACCGATAACTAACTCAGTGTTGGGAAAAGTTTCTTGTAACTGCTTTACTTGCTGCGCGATCGCATCTGTAATGCTTCCAGAAAACAAAAAATAAGGGACGATCGCGATTTTTTTCTTGCCCTGGAGAATTAACTCTTCAATTCGCTCTAACAACTGTGGTGACACAGACCAATAGGCGGCTATTGCATTCAACTCTAGCGCCCTTGCCTCAACTGTTTGATTGGCAGAGGCGCGACGACTGCCGTGCGCGAGCAAAATTCGAGCATCAGCAGCTAAAGAAGCAAACTGTTTGTCGAGCAATTTACTTAACTGCCAATTACTACCTAAGTGAGGAAGAAGTTCTAACGAGAGTGCCGAACCGAGTTGTTGTTGCGCTTTGGCAACTTCTGCGGGGATATCTTCGTTAACGTGTACACCGGGGGCTAAAAATAAAGGTAATATTTCTAATTTTTGCCATCGGGCTTGGCAGACAATTCGAGCGAATTGCTCGATGCTTTTGTGTAATGGAAGAGGCGCTAATTCCAAACAAGCAGTTTCCACTAAACCTGTAAAAACTTGATTATTTTGAGGAATGTTTGTAGCCAATTTTTCCTGGTTTTTACCGTTGCTTTGCTTATTATTTTTTAAGTTACTAAGAGCAACTTTATTTTCTAGCTGTTGACGGATCGATTGAGCGAGCTTTTGTAGATTTGATTCAAACTGGGGATCGCGACTTCCATGAGCCACTAATAAATAAGAACTAGAAAGTTTCAAAGAGTTTACTTCCAACAGACAATCGATTTAAATAAATGCAAAATTTATCGGTCAGACTAAAATTATAAACTGACTGTTAATGGTTTTTGTATCAAATGTTATAGCTTGATTTATCTACGCAAAAAATATAGTGTAGTGAAGAAAATACTTAAAAATAATATTACAGGAAAATCTACACAAAACAATTAAATCAGTTGCCCAAATGTCAAACTTAAAACCAATGAATAGCAGCCAGAACAGTACTAACTCTCAATCAGATTCTAAATTACTCGGACAGCGAGAGGCGATCGACATTAATTTCGGCCAATATTTTCTTAAATGGAAGCGTCACTGGAAACCAGCAGTTGGTATTTTTATTGTAACAATGCTTCTGAGTGGATGTGTTTCGACTTTACTTAAGACAACTTACCAAGCTAAAGGGAAATTATTATTCAAGCTCGATCGTACCGCTTCGTTGACTGGGTTGCAAAACAATAACGAAGTCGGAGAAGATTTAAAACCCCTACTCAACAACCAAACCCCCGTCAGTACTCAAATAGAGGTCATTACTTCTTACCCCCTGTTGCAAGAGACAATCAATCGCTTAGAGCTGAAAAATGCTGAGGGCGAATTTGTCAAGCCTAAAGAACTCAAAAATGGGCTCAAAATAAAATTAATCGGCGGTAGCGATGTTGTCGAGATTAGCTACGATCACCCCGATGCCAAAGTAACTTCTAATGTAGTAAATACATTAATGACAGTTTACATCGAAAATCAAATTGGCAACAAACAATCGGAAACGAAAGTCGCCAGCGAATTTCTTGAAGATGAAATTCCGCTAGTTGAAAACAAAGTATCTCAAGCTGAAACTTTGCTCAAAGATTTTAAGGCAAATAATAGCGTTCTTGCTTTAGACAAAGAAGCAGAAACTGCCGTTACTCAAATTGCCGACCTCAATCAAAAAATTACATCTACTGAAGCTCAATTACAGGGTATAGAAGCTCAAGCTGGAGCATTAAAAGCACAGTTAGGACTTAACTTGAATCAAGCTTTAGCAGTCAATAAAATCAGCGACTCACCAACAGTAGGCGGTTTGCTAGAGCAGCTTAAAGCAGTAGAAGAACAACTAGTCAACGAAAAACAAGTATATTTAGACAATCATCCTAACGTCGTCAATCTTCAAGAGAAAAGAAATTCTCTTAATAGTCGATTGAGGCAAGAGATTAGAGGCATAGCAGGTAATGTTTCTATTAACGATGGCTTGCTCAAAGTCAGAGAAAATAAAGAAAACCAGCTAGAAAGATTTATCGGTCTAGAAATTCAAAAAACCGACTTGAGCAGGCAATTACAATCTCTTTACCAAGCTAAAATAGCTTATCAAAAACGAGCCAATCAAATTCCTTTACTAGAGAAACGACAAGCCGATCTGGACAGACAAGTAGACTCAGCCAGAAAAACTTACGCAAACCTGTTAAATAGCTTGCCGCTCGCACAAGTAAAAGCAAATCTAAAAACTGGTAACGCACAAATTATCGAACCTGCCAAAACTCCCGAAAGAGGTAGTTCGAAACGCTTCCTCTTAATGGCTGGCGGTACTTTATTTGGTTTGTTACTCGCTCAAATACTCGTTCTTCTGCTCGATCGCGTCGATAAAACAATCAAAACCATTCCCGAACTTAAAGAAGTTTACCCCTACAACGTTTTAGGTTTGATCCCCTTTGACGAAAGCATTTCCGAACTCGATGCGCCGGGTATTTCTATGTTACAAGCGCCCGAATCATTTGTTAGCGAAATTTATCGCATGATTCAGGTAAACTTAAAATTACTCAACCTCGACAGACAACAAAAAGTTATTCTCGTCACCAGTTCCGTTCCCGAAGAAGGAAAATCTACCGTATCTGCGAATCTAGCCACAGCGGTATCCCAAAGCAATCGTAGAGTTTTGTTAATTGATGGTGACTTGAGAAATCCCTCGCAACATTTACTTTGGCAAGTTAGCAATCAACTTGGTTTGAGCGATGTTTTAACCAACCAAGCCAGTTTAAACGAAGCTGTCTCTCGACCAATTCCCAACTTGGCTTTACTAACTACAGGACAAACCAGATCGAACCCCCTGGCTCTGCTCGACTCCGAAGAAATGGTTTCACTAATTCAAACAGCCAAACAAAATTTTGATGTAATAATTATCGACGCGCCACCACTGTTAGTCGCTGCTGACGTGTTGACTCTGGGCAAAATGACCGATGGAATTATGCTCGTTGCTAGAATTGGTGTAGTGGAGAAAGAAAGTGCAATAGCAGCAAGAGAAACAATTGAAGGTTCGGGACAACAAGTCTTAGGTATGGCGATTAACGGTGTCGATCGCCAAGAATTCGATCGCTACTTCTATTACGCGAAAAAATATTTTTCGCCTTCAGATTATGCCAGCAAAAATGGTAGTAAGTCTCCAGCAAAAATTTAAATTTTAGACAGTTTGGAGAAGAACGAATCCATCATAAACTAGTCTAAAGATAGACAAAAAATAGAGTTGTCTATTTCGATCGAGTCGCTGTCTGGAATCTAGCTTAATTTTATGACCTTACAACTGCGAGTTTACGTACCAGATCATCTTTTAATCAAACATTGGTTGGCGGTTGCTCGCGATGCTCACACCCCTTCTGTATTATTCAAAACTGCTATGGTAGAGTTGGGGCGTTGGTTGACTTACGAAGCCGTTCGCACATGGTTGCCAACACTGGAAACAACAGTCACAACTCCCATAACCGAAACTGCTGCTACAATAATCGATTCAAGTTCACCTTTGGCGATCGTACCAATTCTGAGGGCGGGGTTGGCAATGCTTGAAGGCGCGCAAACTTTATTGCCTTTGGCATCCATTTATCATTTTGGCATCGTCCGCAACGAAGAGACTCTAGAAGCAACTTGTTATTTGAACAAATTGCCAGAGCAATTTGCACCGCAAACGCGAGTTATAATTGTCGAACCGATGATGGCAACGGGAGGGTCGATCGCGATCGCGATGGAACAACTGACCAAGCGAGGTGTCGAACCAGCTTCAATTATAATTGTTTCAGCTATTGTTGCCCCGCCAGCTTTGCGTTTGTTAAGCGAACATTATCCACAACTGAGTGTCTATACGGCAACGATCGACGAAGGATTAAACAGCAAAGGCTATATCGTTCCTGGATTGGGAGACGCTGGCGATCGCGCCTTTGGTACTCAAGCTTAGGAAATAGGAGATAGGGGAAGCAGAGGAGCAATGAACCATAAATTAATTGAGGAAAAATAATTATGAGTCAAAAAGATGGTTTTGCAGGAGGATTTATTTTGGGGTCGATCGTTGGTGGGGTTGTCGGTGGTTTAATTGGTACGATTGTCACTTCTCGTACTAATACTCGTAGCGAACGAGAAGACAACTCAACACTCAAAACGACCTCAGAAACCAAATTAAATTCTCAAGAAAATCTTGAATTCGCTCGTCGTTCCTTAGAAAGTAAAATCGCTCAGCTTAATTTGGCGATCGACGATGTTCGCGAACAATTAAACAACGCCGAACGCAATTCCTCAGAAAAGGAAGAAGATTTGGCGCGTTAAATAGCACATTAAAAACTAACGCATCTCTGTGCCATTGCGATCGCCTCATCTATATTTTGGTGGTTTTAATTCTGTTAAGCTCGCATTTTCGCTCAATTATTGTCCATTGGTAAATTTTTTGGCGGCAGCGATTCAGCGTTGCTGTTTGAAGAAGAGTAATAAGATATTGTTAATACTGGTAAAGTCAAGGTCATTACAGCAATTACCGTTCCTAAAACCCCAGCCCATCTTTGATAAGCAGGCTCGGAACTATTGCCAGACGGACCACTCGATTCCATACAAATAACTTTTGTTTTGAATTAAATTTTAATGAAGAGTGAGAGTTGACTAAAAAAAAATTTAATTTAACTCTCTAACTATTATCTTAACTGTTTGCTAACTAATAGTTGTGTTCTTGGCAACCGATCTTATCACAATTTTAACAAATTTAAAGGCAATAATTTAAGTGCAAACATTACCCAACAATGCATTTAACCACATTCCTGTTTTAAGCCAGGAATTATTAATTGGATTAAATATTAATAATAAAGGAAATTACCTTGATGCTACTGTCGGTGGTGGAGGACATAGCGAATTAATTTTAAGCACTTTTCCTGAGGTTAAAGTCACCGCGATCGATCGCGATGCTATGGCGATCGCCTCCGCTTCTGAAAAACTTTGCCAATATGGCGATCGCTTACAATTTTGGCAAGGAAATTTTGCTGACTATCAGCCAACCGATTTAAATTTTGATGGCATTATTGCCGATCTTGGTGTAAGTTCGCCTCAATTGGATTTACCAGAAAGAGGTTTTAGTTTTCAACATAGTGCCGATTTAGACATGCGGATGGATCGATCCCAATCGCTTAGTGCTGCTGAAATTGTCAATCATTGGCAAGAAACAGAATTAGCTAAAATATTTTTTGAGTACGGCGAAGAAAGATTTTCCCGACGCATTGCCAAACAAATTGTTCGACAACGTCCTTTGCAAACTACAATCGAACTCGCTGAAACTATTTCTCGTTGCGTTCCGCCTCAATATCGCTACGGTAGAATTAATCCAGCTACCAGAGTTTTTCAAGCGCTTCGTATTGCCGTTAATCAAGAATTACAATCTCTAGAAAAGTTTATCGATCGCGCTCCTAATTGGTTAAACTCAGATGGCATTATTGCGATTATCAGCTTTCACAGCTTAGAAGATCGCATCGTCAAACATCGATTTAAAGATTCAATAATGTTAGAAGTGCTTACCAAAAAGCCGATTATCGCACAACCTGAAGAGAAAAAACAAAACCCTCGTTCTCGTTCGGCAAAACTAAGATTGGCAAAAAAAATTACTTTTTAGTACAAATTTCGCTCGAATTGCCCTGCGGCAAATTAAATCAGTTTTTAGCTTTTTAATTTCAGCAATTCTTGCGCTGATGCAAGTAAACTAATTTTAACAGAGACAATTTGATGGGAAGAATTCAGTAAAAATTGCCAGCTAGCGTTGACAGAAAATAGTGGTGTAAATACCTTGCCTGTAACGTTGACTTTGGAGAAATTGTCTTCTGAGGTGCTAACGTTGCTTTGCTGAGGTTCTAATCTCATGCCCTTGGCTTCGACTTGAAGATAACGCGCGATCGCCTCTCTTCCCGCGATGGTCGATTCGAAAGGTGGGTGCATTTCTCCGTTTTCTGCAAATAAAGCGGCGGTTGCTTCAAAATCGCCAGTATTAATCGTCTCAAAATATTCGCTCGCAATCTGGTCGATCGTAGAAGTTGATGGTGCTTGTTTTGAGTCGCTAGTAAAGGTCATAGCTATTAGGTATTTGGATGACAAATCAGATGTTACTAACAATTATTGCCGATCGCATTAATCTTTCATCGGCAAAAAGAATTACTTTTGCCGAATACATGGATTTGGTTCTCTATCATCTCGAACACGGTTATTACAGTTCTAAAGAAGTTGCGATCGGTAAAGAGGGAGATTTTTTTACCTCGTCGTCTTTGGGGGCAGATTTTGGCGAACTACTTGCAGAACAATTCGTAGATATGTGGCGAATTATGGATTGTCCGCAGTCTTTTCAATTAGTAGAAATGGGAGCGGGAGATGGAATATTTGCATTAGATATTTTAAATTATTTACAACAAAGACATTTAGATTTTTTGCAAAATTTAGAATATATTATTGTCGAAAAATCGCTTGAATTAATTGCCAAACAAAAAAAAGTTTTAGCCGATTTTAGCAAGAAATTTAAGATTAGTTGGAAAACCTGGGATGAGATTTCAGAAAATTCTTTAATCGGTTGTTGTTTCTCGAATGAATTAGTCGATGCTTTTCCCATTCATCAAATTAAGCTCGAATCCAGACAAGTAAAAGAAATTTATCTTACTCACGATCGAGAACAACTTAAAGAAATTACAGGAGAACTTTCCACTAGCAAAATTAATGAATATTTCCAGTTAGTTGGAATCGATCTAACTTCAGAAGCTTATGAAGATAATTATCGAACCGAAGTCAATTTAGCCTGCTTGGATTGGCTAAAAAATATTGCTTCAAAGCTGAAAAAAGGATATCTTCTGACTATTGATTACGGTTACGATGCCCAACGTTACTATCATCCACAAAGAAGTGAAGGGACATTGCAATGCTACTACCAACATCGCCGCCATAACAATCCTTACATCAATATTGGCTCTCAAGATCTTACTGCCCATGTAGATTTTACTGCTTTGGAACGTTGGGGCGAATTATGCGGTTTGAACAAAGTCGGATTTACCAAACAGGGAATGTTTTTAATGGCATTGGGATTGGGCGATCGCCTTAACGAACTTTCCAGCGGTAAATTCAATATTCAACAAATAATGCAGCGTCGTGATGCACTTCACCAAGCGATCGATCCCATTGGTTTGGGAGGATTTGGCGTATTAATTCAAACTAAGGGTTTAAATTTAGACAAAGCAAAACATCTCAAAGGTTTACAATTTCCCAAGTGACATACTCCTACACTGACTGAGTACAGTACAGTGTAGGCTTCTCAGCGACTCCAGCTATTGCTTCGGACGTTAACTGAGCTTTAAGAACGGAATGCCCTACCGCTCTATTTTTTATATTTATTGCTGCATTACGATCGCGGTCTAGACTGCACCCGCAATTAGGGCAGTCGTGCCATCTTTGATGCAACTTTTTAGGAACTTTAACTCCACAATTAGAACAGTCTTGACTTGTACCGGACGCTTTAACAGGGATAACCAACAAACCAGCATTTTCGGCTTTGTTTGTCAGTATCGACTATTGCTTGACCATCCAGCATCAAGAATAGATTTTGCCAATCGAGTACGTGCAAGCCCCAAAACATTCAAATCTTCAATCACGACAACATCGTATTTTTTCAATAAGTTGTTAGCAGTTTTGAAATGAAAATCTTTGCGTTTATCGGCAACTTTTTGATGTTGAAGACCCAACTGTTTTACCGCTTTTAATCTTCGGTTACTCCCCTGATTACGACGAGAAACACGTTTTTGGATAACTCTTAATCGTTTTTGAGATTTACGGTAATGTTGGGGAATAGCAACCGTTTCACCCTCAGAAGTTGTCAAGAACTCTTTTAAACCTACATCTATTCCAGTGATAGAATCGGAATTAAAGTCAGGCTTAATTGTTGGAACTGTAGCATCTTCGAGACTGAAAGTTAAATAGTAACCATCTGCTTTTTTAGTAACAGAAGCAGTTTTGATTTTAAATCCATCTGGGATAGGACGATGCAAAATAACTTTGACTTTTCCAAACATTGGAAGGTTAATTAAATTACCCTGCAAACATCCATCTTTCATTTGCGGATAAGTAAGGCGCGTCAATACGTTCGTTACCTCCGAATTGCCTTGGCGCGCCGTAAAAGTTTTATAGCGGCTACGAGATTTAAACCTTGGTCTTCCGCTACGCTTACCATTGCTATCACATGACAAAAAACGCTCAAAAGTCAACTTAACTCTTTTAACAATATCCTGTAGAACCTGTGAATAAATTTCACCGTACCAAGGATGAGTCTTTTTAAGATTTGGTAGCGTTTTCTTTTGACTATAGTAATCTGGATTGTCTCGCAATTCTGGTAGGTGACAAACAAGAGGACAAGCGTTGATAGGACAACGATTTTCTTCATACCAGTTGAATCTATCAGCCAGCAAATAATTATATTGAGCGCAAAGCATAGACAACCATCTATCCAATTCTATTGCTTGTTGTTTACTTGGGCGTAGTTTGTACTGGCAGGTCGTTCGCATTTGTTTTACCTCCTTGCAAACTATGATAACATAAAGTAACGCCAATGGGGGACAATATGAAAATTAAAAGATTGAATGTCAGGCTTTCAGACAGGAGATATTACAAGCTTCAATCTTATGCTGCAACTACGGATAAAACCATCACACAGTTATTGGAGGAGTGGATAGATAGTTTGCCAGTGGAGAAAGAAATAAAATAAATATTTTGGCAAAA
The DNA here is from genome assembly GCA_051657945.1 of Xenococcaceae cyanobacterium. Classification (GTDB taxonomy): domain Bacteria; phylum Cyanobacteriota; class Cyanobacteriia; order Cyanobacteriales; family Xenococcaceae; genus CAZJTL01. The sequence continues at coordinate 26,604 of JBOFLQ010000278.1, forward strand.
ACTCAACTATTGTCTTTATTTGTTCCTGCGTTGCAGAAAAGCAATAAAAACAATGTTTCGTTTTTGCCTCGCATTCATCTCAACACCGAACCCGTGATTACGGTGTAAGGCTACGGCACGTTCAAGCTAAATATTTTTGAGAAAAGTGAAAATGGCGATCGTTATTGTTTGAAAAATTTTAGATAATCCAATCGAATAGTTTTTAGCATTTAGTTTTAAAATTTAAATCACCGTTTTTGCTTAATATAAATTCATGCGCTGTGATGACCAAAAATCGTGCCAAGAATTTTCTAGATCTTGACGAGATTATAAGGGTTTGAATAAAATAAAATCAAAGGTTTGCAGGATTCGTGTGTCTATTTTCAGGAAATGCCGCTACAAGCCTTATTTCTCGTTCCCCTGACAAACTAGACACCAATATCGGATCGTAACAGCTTGTAAAAAATACTTGACAAAACAACTAGCGATCGAGAAAAAGATTACTTATTATTCCAAAAATAATTTATAGGCAGGATTTTGACGTTCGTCCCAATAGCTGTAGTCAAGATTGTCTAAAAATTCTTGCCATTGCGTCATTTCCTCTGGCGGTACTTGAATGCCCAAAACTATTCTGCCGTAGTCTGCGCCGTGGTTGCGATAGTGAAACAGACTAATATTCCAGTTGGGATTCATGCAGTTTAAAAACTTAATTAAAGCTCCAGGTCGCTCTGGAAATTCAAAACGATAGAGAACTTCATTGCTAGCAAGATGCGATCGCCCACCTACCATGTGACGTAGATGTAGTTTAGTAAATTCGTCGTCAGTGAGATCGAGAGTTTTAAAGCCATTTTTTTCAAAGGTGGCAGCAATTTGTGCTGCGTCGGCACGATTTTGAATCTGAATGCCAACAAAAATATGTGCTTCGCCTTCGCTAGCAATACGATAATTAAACTCGGTCAGATTATGTCTGCCCAAGCATTCGCAAAAGTTTCGCAAACTGCCTCTTTGTTCGGGAATAGTGACAGCAAAAATTGCTTCTCTTTTTTCACCTAATTCTGCACGTTCGGCAACAAAACGTAGGCGATCGAAATTCATATTAGCACCGCAAGCAACCGCCACCAAAGTTAGATCTTTGATTCCTTCACGTTCTACATAAGCTTTTGCCGCCGCGATCGCCAATGCACCAGCAGGTTCTAAAATCGAGCGCGTATCTTCAAACACATCTTTTATTGCCGCACAAGTAGCGTCAGTATCCACCAACATAATTTCATCGACGTATTGCTGAGTGAGACGAAAAGTTTCTTCCCCGACTTCCCTAACTGCTACACCATCAGCAAACAAACCCACCTGAGATAATCTAATTCTTTTACCTGCTTGCAGCGATCGCGACATGGCATCAGCATCGACAGGTTCGACACCAATAATTTTAATCTCAGGACGCAATCTCTTGATGTATGCTGCAATTCCCGAAATCAAACCACCCCCACCAACAGCAACAAAAATAGCATGAATCGGCTGTTGCCACTGCCGCAGAATTTCCATGCCGATCGTACCCTGTCCCGCAATTACGTCAGGATCGTCAAAGGGATGTATTAAAGTTAATCCTTTCTCTTGTCCGAGTTGACACGCGTAAGCATAAGCATCGTCGTAAGTATCCCCATGCAATACGACTATTCCACCTCGCGCCGCTACTGCATCTACTTTTACTTGTGGAGTAGTAACGGGCATGACAATAATTGCACTCGTTCCCATACGACTGGCGGATAGCGCCACACCTTGGGCGTGATTTCCCGCTGAAGCTGCAATTACTCCTTTCGCCAGTACGTCGGGGGAAAGTTTCGCCATTTTATTATATGCACCGCGCAGTTTAAAAGAAAACACCGATTGCATATCTTCTCGTTTGAGTAGCAGTTTGTTTTGCAAACGTGCGGAAAGATTGGGCGCAATTTCTAAGGGCGTTTCTTGAGCTACATCGTAAACTCTGGCGGTGAGAATTCTTTCTAAATAATCGGCGTGCATTGATGGGACGGAGGGTATTGAAGGTGGGAGATAATGGCAATTATACTGTTTGGAACAGCTATATTATCGATCGCTTATTACCTATTAAAAAATCTCCCCTAGCTTATTTAATTTAAGCTTTTGGGGAGATTTTTTGATTTAAAGAAGCAATAAACTTAGATTGCTTTAGAATTCGAAGGTAGTACGAAGAGTACCAACTAAGACAGTATCGTTTTCGCTATTGCTATTAGGATTGAAAATAGCATAAACAGAAGGCGTAAGCGAGATTTTATCGGTAACAGGATACTTGTAAAGTCCCTCTACGAAGATAGGAATGTCTTCGTCGTCTCTGTCAGCAAAGGGTGGTAAACCAACGGTTAAACCGATGACGCTACCTTCTTTACCAATATCTAAAACGGCTACGTTAAGAGCGGCGGTGTAAAAATCAATATCGCGACCGTCGCGCGCTGCTTCAGCAGTGGCATAACCACCCCAACCAGCAATGTTAATGCGATCGGTAATCTTCCAAGAAGCTTGTACGCCAAAGCGATCGGCATTTACAGCACCGGTAGCATTATTGACATTAAAGAAAGAGTCAATAGTGCTATCGCCAGTAGCCGAAGTCAATCCGTTGAACGCTGTGTTAGCGTTGTTACGAATAGGCTGATGACTGCGAGCGTAGGTCACAGATAGCTTAATGTTTTCATTAGGCGAAAAACCTAATTGAGCGGCACCAGTATATGCTCCGTTCAATAGACCGTTGTTGTTACTGGGGTTGTTAACGCTGCTATCGCTTAAGTAGGTCGCGGTTAAGTTTAACTGTTTGCTAAATTCATACTTCAGAGCTGCACCAGCACCGTCAGTACCACGATAAACTAGTGGGTTGTAACGAGCAAAACGAGTTACTGTACCTGTTTCGTTACTTTCAAAGAAGGGGTTGGTCGTATCGAATACATCATCTAAACTCAGAGAGTTTGCACCTACCCAAGCTGTAATTTTATCGCCGAAGGGGAAACGATACCACAAGTCATCGAGAACGATGTCATTGGTTTGGTCAGTGCCTTCATAACCCAGACGGGCAGCATTTACGCCAGTGCTAGTTCCTAAGTTAGGAACGTTAGTAGCTTGCAGGCGGGTACGCAGTATGTCTTTGCCTTGAAAGCTGGTTTCAAAGTTTAAGCGAACGCGATTACTGAAGGTAATTTGGTCGTCATTTTGACGTTGGGTTGGATTGCCGCCATTAGCTGCTACAGCTCGATCGTCTTGAGCGAAACTGCCGCTCAAACCAAAAATTACTTTCCCTTTTAACTTGGTAGTTGTCGAGAATTGACGGTCTTCTAAGAAAGCGGTACGACCTTCTAAGTTATCAACTCTGGTACCTAGAGTAGCTAATTCTGCTTGGAATTCTTCACTCAAGCGAGTAATTTTATCCAAATCTTCGCGCATTACCGATTCGCTAGAAGCAATCAAACGCTCGATTTGGTTTAAACAAGCATTTAAACCAGCCGCAAATTCGTAGCGGGTTAACGCTTTAGAACCGCGATAGGTTTGGTTTGGGAAACCAGCGATACAACCGTAACGCTCGACCAAACTTTGTAATGCTTCGAATGCCCAATCAGTTGGAGCAACGTCGCGTAATTGATTGACGTTAGTAACTTGACCCATTGGAACGGCTGGAGCTTGCTGATTGTACTGCTCGATTTGTTCCAAGGTGTTATCTACAGACTTGGTTGAGCCGTTACCTTGGGTTGTTTGCGCTACTGAAACACTAGCTGCCAGTAGAGACGCACCCAAAACGACTGGAGTAACCTTAGTTAAATTCCAAAATAATTTAGACATTTGCTTTTTCCTCACACACTAAATAAACTTAATTCTTGACTGTGGTATTTGTCAAGAAACATTACCTAACCTTAATTTGCTTGTAGTCTAATTTGCTTAATTTTTCTGAGGAGTTACCCTTAAATACTACACATTAAGTTTATAAATAGGCAATCATTTTCACATTCGATCGACAAAAAAATTACTCTTGTTACTTCACGATCGAATCATGATGCTAAATTTTTATCTTCTCTCGATCGATAGATTAATGAGTTATTAAGAAACTAGTTGAAAATAGTGAGCAGGGGAGAAATAATCACGTTTAACTTTTAACTTTTGACTGGTCACTGAGCAAGTCTGTGTGTTGACTTTTGAATGCGTGACTTCCTGTACTAGTGTCTCTGCCCCGTGACAATGTAAGATACTCGCTGTGCTATGTTGGTGGCATGGTCTGCCATTCTTTCTAAATGTCTAATTACTAAAGCCATCAGCAAAATTGGCTCTACCACTCCTTGAATATCTCGCTCAAAAGCAAGTGTTTGGTACAATTTGGAGTAAGCTTCATCTACCGTGTCGTCCAGTTTTTTGACAGTTGGTCCAGCATTGCCATCTAACTCTGCCAAAGCAACCAAACTAGTCGCTAACATCAGTTGAGCGTGGTCAGACATAATTTCAACTTCTTTGAGGCAGGAGTGCGGTTGATAAGAGAATAGTTTGACAGCTATCTCTGCTACATCTTTAGCGTAATCGCCAATCCGTTCTAAATCTCTAACCAATTGCATGAAAGCGCTCAACAAACGTAGGTCTTGAGCGACCGGTCGCTGTAATGTCATCAGCGTCGCACAGTCCATTTCAATTTGACGATAGTAGCGATCGATTTCCTTATCTAAAATAGCTACTTGTTTGGCTGTTTCTAAATTGCGCTCGAACAGAGAATGGTGACTCAAGCGAAAAGATTCTTCGACAAGAGTTCCCATTCGCAAAACATCTTGTTCTAAACGCATCAAAGATCGTCTGAAATGCGTTTTTTCCTGGTTGCTTTGGGATGGCGATAGAGTCACTAGCTTGCAGATTTGCTTGTATTGATTATAATAGTTTTTCTAAATATTATTGATAGCAAGAAAATTCGATAATTTCGTGAAGACTGGTATTACTGACTACGAAATTTGCAAAAATCTTTCTAAAAGAGTAAGGAAAATCGATCGGCTCGAGTAAAATAACCACCGATCGCCTCTTAAGTCCTATTCTGTTTTTCTACTGAACTTTTTTAATGTTTCCAGCTTTTACCCAACCTTCGCTATCGCTTTTAGGAACGCGAATTTTTTGCCATTTTTTATCTTCGCTCTCTTGCAGTACGATAATTTTTTGGTTGACAACAACGCTACCGACGCGATCGGCTTCGCTATTTGGTTGCGATCGCATGCTCAATCCTTGCGACCAAGTTACTACAGCTCTATAAGCACCAGAAGGTAATGGTTCTTCTTCAGGTGGGATAGATTCTGTTGACGATTCGTTTTGTTGGTTTTGTACGGCTGCTGTTTCTAAATCGTCAGGTTTGGCTGGATTGGTTTCTTCAGAAAACACTGGCTTTGGTGGCGTTACCGACATTCGCGTCAGCAACATGTAGCCCAAACCGACTGCACTTCCTGCCACAAGAGAAATGCCGATAATAAACCCAAATACGAATTGAAAAAAGCTCGATACGCTCATAAAAATTATTGATTAATTGTCAATTTAAAATTGACTGGTATTTTGTGCGTATGTTCTAGCATTACTGTAAAAACTCAGTCAACTATTTCTTGGTTACCAATTACTTATTGTCTCTTTAACGAAGCTTTCCAAAAGAATCTCTCAAACTATTTTCTCGCGAAGCTAAACGAGCTTTACCTGCGGCTGCCCAATTTTGCAAAAATTCAATTTGCTCTTGAGCGGTACGAGCTAAAGGAACAATTTGACTGGCAGCCTCTAAAATATCATCGGTAGTAAAGTCTCGATCTTGACTGAAACCGATATGCATCGCCTCAATTAAAGTTTGTTCGATTTCTGCGCCCGAAAAGTCTGGTGTCTCGTAAGCCAACCGCTCGATCTCGTAGCTTTTGAGATTGTGCGATCGCAATCTCGACAAATGCACTTGAAAAATTGCCTCTCGTTCTTCTTGGTTGGGAAGTCCGACAAAAAATATTTCATCAAATCTTCCTTTACGCAACATTTCTGGTGGTAAAGTTTGAATGTTATTCGCCGTTGCCACTACAAAAACGGGTGATTTTTTTTCTGCTAGCCAAGTGATAAAAGTACCAAAAACTCGACCAGTAGTTCCAGAATCTCCTTTTCCCTCTGCTCCTGAAAAAGCTTTGTCAATTTCATCAATCCAAAGTATGCAAGGAGCGAGAGCTTCTGCCAAACTTGTCATCTGTCTGGTGCGCGATTCCGATTCACCTACCAATCCGCCAAACAAACGTCCTACATCCAGACGCAGTAAAGGTAAGTGCCAATGATGGGCGATCGCTTTTGCCGTTAGAGATTTACCCGTGCCTTGAATACCAACTAGCAACAATCCGCGAGGATGGGGCAAACCGTATGCTCTGGCGCGATCGCTAAACGCGCCGCCACGCCGCAGCAACCAATCTTTGAGATTTTCCAAACCACCAATATCAGAAATTTGTTCGGTAGCGGGATAAAAATCTAAAATTTGTGTTTGTCGAATTGATTGTCGTTTCTCTTCAAGAATGAGTTCGACATCTTCAGGTTCGAGTTTACCATGAGTGGCGAAGGCGCGACCTAGAACGCGACGAATTCGATCTAAGGATAATCCCTGTGCCGATCGCACTAATTCGTTGACAAGTTTTTCGGGAATAGATTGTCCGCTAGCAGCTAAAAGACGTTCTATTTCAGTTTTAATTGTTGCCGCAATTGGTAAGGGAAATTCTAGTACGGTAATAACTTCTGTTAGATCTGAAGGAATTTCTACTTCAGAAGAGATAATAATAATATTTTTTGGCTGCGCTTTTAGAGTACGCGAGAGATTTCTTAATTTGCGAGAAATAGAAACATCCTCTAAAAAACGATGAAAATCTCGCAGAATAAAAATTACTCCAGCTTGTGCTGGTAATTTTTCAACTAACTCTAATGCTTGTAGGGGGTTACGTCTGCCAAAACCTTGATTATTGGGGTTGTCTTGATAGCCATCGACAAAATCCCAGGTGTAGACGTTACGATTGCCTAATTTTTGGGCTACTGTCTCGATCGTTTTTTCCAATCTTTCTTCTTCTAACGTCGGGATATAAATCAGCGAGTAACGAGCGCGTAAAAGTAATTCCAACTCTTCAACAAAGTTCATTGTTATCTGGATTGCTGGTTATTTTTTTCTTTTTAGCATTGCGAGCGGGAAGCCCCACATCTGTACCGCTTGCGGTCAGTAGGGGACGGGGCTTTCAAGCATCCGAAGTAAATTCGGATGACAGCCCCTCATGTTCGCTGTGCGCGATAAGTTATCGGCTACAAGTTTACATTTTGACACACAATCTTTATAGAGCAAAGATTTCAGACGTTGTATGATACAGTTGAGCGTATCAATGGGTCGCTAGTTACCGAAGATCGGATAAACAAAAAACTAAAACTAGCAAGCACCTTGACAATCAAACATAGGGCGTTGCAGATAAGAAATAGTCACGGGTTGGGACTCGGTATCTGCGTAAAATGTTTGCCGTAAAAAGGATACATTTTAAAAGCTGTACGCAAGGAAAGGATTAATGATGTAACATCATTAATCCTTGCTTTACGCATGGACTGTGCGGAATGGAAACTGCCTGGGCAATCAGAGCGTCGGGGATGTGAAATAGCTTGCTGTTTCATGTCTAGATGGTGGGTAAAAAAACTAGAAATAGGAAATAACCAGGAAAGCCATATTGTGAGGTATGGAAGCCCACACTGTACCGCTTGCGGTCAGTGTGTGGAGAGGTCACCAAATATATATTGCATCGCGCCCTATCACAGAGGAGTAAAATGAAAGTCGATCGCTGCTGTTAGTAGGACGATCGGTGCGGTACAAATCTTACTTCAATCTTGACGCGTAGCGCGATCGAGTATTAATAATTTTTCTTTAGTGAATTCGATCGACTCGATGCAAATATTATGTTTGTATGAAAAATTCTTCTGGATCGATGCCCCAATTTACCCATTGAATCGCTTCTCTTGCAGTTTGCATTTCTGGTGGTACTCGCAAAGCATGAATATGTCCCGTACTCGGACAAGTCATTTTTAATAAATAGATTGATTCTTTTTTTGGAATATTTTCAGCTTCTATCTCTTCAAGATTTTCTTCGTCAACAAATTCGTTAGGATCGAATCCATCGATGTCGGCATCAATTTTTAGTAAAGTATATTCTTGCCAAGAATTTAATTTTGTTGCTTCTAATTCTTGACAGATTCTTGTATAACCAATTCCTTGAATTAATACTCTTCTAAGTTCGGCATTTTCTTCTTCTAAAAGCCAATTCGATCGCCATCGCTCTGGATGAATTCGTCCATATTTTTCTGGCAAAGTTACACCATGATAAGAATACAAACTAAATCCATCTGCATATTGAATGGCTGGTTTGCCTTCTGCATGGAGAAAATTTCGATCGTCGAAAGAAATTTTCGTAGGGCGATCGGAAATACCACAAATATCCTGACAAGGATAAATCCAATCACAATGCTTGATTAATAGTTTTAAAATGGCCCATTCTTCTAGAAAATAATCGCAACATAAAACAGAAATAGAAAAATCTAAAAAACATAAATATTGACACCAAAATGGTAATATAATAATGTTTGTATCGATATAATCCAATTGCATTGATAATTCAAATAAATATGAATTATCAATATTTAACCTAACGAATAAATATTCATATAAATAATCTTGAATCTTATTTTTTAGATAAATATGAAAACAATCTAACAATGATATGTCTTTTTTCTCAAAATAATTTTGTTTGTTAATAATATCGTCCCAAGAACACCTATAAAGATCTGGATGAATAGGGTTATCTTGTCTACTAATCTTTAAATCTATCGTTTGAAAGTCACATATCCTTTTTTCAAAATAATTGAGAGCTAGATTAGGACTTTCAAAAAAAATAATTTCTGGTTCTTCTAATTCGATCGCAGCATACACAGCTTTAACAGCTTCAGCAGCTTTATCGCGATCGATCCTTTCTGTAGACAAAGCAATTTTGCGCCACTTTTCTCGATAAACAGGAATCAAAGCTTCTTGTTCGGGAGTCAATTTATCAATTTTAATCTGCGACATATCTCCATTCTTTGGGTTCGTATTCTCTCTGTATTCGAACCATCCAATTGCCTTTAGGAACTTCGATCGCCTGATGTTCTTCGTGAGTTAAAATTGCTTTTTCTGAAAGTACTTTTAAATATAAAATTCCATCTTCTTCATATAATTCTGCTTGTCCTTCACTAATACGGTGTTGGTGTCCTGTAACTTCACCTTCAGCTAAGGTTAGATGATTGAGTTTTTCACCTTCAATATTTTGTACGAATTGTAAGATTACATCGCCTTGTCTAATTGGTTGCATGTTGCTTGTTTTTAAGCTTAATTAAAATGCTAATGTTTCAAAAACATTTTTAACATATAAAAGACCAGAAAATCTTGGCGACAGATAACTAGTAAAGGCTAATGGCTTGATAAGCCCCTACGAAGCTGCATAAAATTTTGTTATTTACTGTTACTAAGCTATGACTGAACTGCTTAAAGCCGCGATCGCTCAAATAGTTATACGGTGAAATTTTAGGAGTTAAAAACTGGCATAATAAATGCCAGAATTATGCCTCCAATCACAACACTTTCAATAACCTTCAAAATCACACTAGAGTGTTTAATTTTGATTCCTTGAAGCCAAGAATGTGGAGTATCCTCGTCACGCATTTTCCAATTAAACATCGATACTAGCAACGGAACTCCTCCGACTTTGGCTCCAATTAGTAGATGTAATGCGAGACTAATGAACACACATATCCACCCCACTAGATGAGCTAGATACCATTGACGATGAATTTCTCCAGCAGGAAGCCATTCTTCTTTCATCATTCGACCAGTCACCACCGCAAACGTTGCTGTCAGCAGCATTAATGTGTTTGCAAAGCGGTGTATTGATATCCACCAAACTGGCTTACCAAGCTGTTTCAGTTGAGTGAAAGATTGCTCTTGCACTAGACGACGATAACCAAAATGAAAACTGTATAGGGCAAAAACTGGTAAAAGTAATAGAAATGTCAAAGCAATCGTGCCATGAATACCTTGAATATCTTCTATTATGGGTAAAGCAAGACTACCCCAACGTTTGTCATAGGTGTTGTAAACCCAAAAACCTGAAATTAAGGCTAAAACGATTAGTATCGCAGCGGCACCGTGCAGTATTCGTAATAGAACAGGTTGGTATGGACTAGACTGCGACATATCTAGAGTCGTTTTATATGGGGTTCTAATCAAAAGTTTTTTGAATTATAACAGAATCGAAAGTTTTACCCAGAGGCTAGACCATATAACTATCGATCGGGCTAGAACTTTCCGGATATTAACGCTATATAAGTTAAAGAAGTGACAACTCCCCCCGTCAACCGCTAAGAGCGGTCTGACGGGGGCTTCTCAGATTCACAAATGAGATTTCTTGCTTCACAAGCTGTGCATCCACTAGGCTTCCACAAGCAGCAAACGGTTGTCCTACCGTCCGTTTAAGAATTACTAGGCTGGCGTTCAAATCTCTGTCTAGAGTGACTCCACAATTCGGGCAATTATGAACACGAACAGACAGATCTTTAACGACTCTTTCTTCACAATTAAAACACTCAATACTAGTACCTCTAGCATTAACTTCTTGGGTATGCTTGCCGCGTCTGACCGCTACTGCTTGCAATATGTTCAAGAATGTCCGCCAAGCAACATCAAGTATCGATTTAGCCAATCTGGTTCTAGCTAGACCTTTGATATTTAACTTCTCGAATCCAATCAGATCGTAAGTTGTACATAAATAATGAGCTACAGAATAATGAAAATCTTTGCGCTGACGAGCAATATGCAGATGCAATCTAGCAACCTTATTCGCCTGTTTTTTATAGTTGTTAGATCCTTTTTCTGCTCGTGCTAACTTACGCTGAAAGCGCGCTAAAGAAGTCCCGCGCGTTTGCCCTAACGGGTTAGCGTCGGGAGGATGTCACGCAACTTTACCACTTCCACATAACGGGATTATCGTCGAGGTGTTCTGTAACTTGACGACCGATACGATCGATCTCTTCAATTTCTTGTGTTGATAATGTTACTTCCATAGCTTTGGCGTTGTCTGAAGCTTGTTCGGCATATCTAAAACCAGCGATCGCGTTGGTTTGGGGTTGAGCGATTAACCAAGCTAGTGCTAATTGCCCCAAAGTGCAGTTGTGGCGATCGGCGATCGGACGGAGTTGAGCTAGAGCTTGTTGGGCGCGCTGGTAATTGTCGCCTTGAAACAGTCTATTTTTGGCACGATGGTCGCCTTCAGCAAATTTATGGTCTGGAGTAAACTTTCCAGTTAAAAGCCCTTGAGCGAGCGAAGAATAGGCAATTATCGAAATGTTATTTTCAATACAGTAAGGCATTGCGTCTGTTTCTACATAACGCCAAAATAAAGAATAGGGTGGTTGTAAACTGTCGATGCGTCCATATTGGCAAGCTTCTTCTAATTGAGCGCGAGAAAAATTAGAAACACCGATCGCTTTGATTTTGCCCTGTTCTTTGAGATGATTGAGAGCGCGCATAGTTTCTTCGATCGCAACGGCTTCCATTCTAAACGAGCCAGCAGGCCAATGAATTTGGTATAAATCTATGTAATCGGTATCGAGATTTTTTAAAGAGCGATCGCACGCTTCGATAACTTGGTCGTATTTAAGATGATTGGTAAATACTTTTGAAGCATAAACGACGCGATCGCGCACATCTGATAAAGCTTTAGCGACTATTTGTTCGGAATGCCCTTCACCGTAAACTTCTGCGGTGTCTACAGTAGTTATTCCAGCTTCAAAACCAGCCCGCAGAGCTTTAATACTATCTTCATCTTCAATCCCCACCCACATTTTTTTACCAGCTTGCCAAGTTCCCATCAGGATTGGAGTGATTTTAATTTCAGATAAACCGAGCGATCGTAATTCCATTTTTTGTTTGATAATTTTTTTTTACTTATTCGATAATTCAACTTCAATCCCAGCCACAACTTAGCTTTGACATTTTCTTGCCACCCAACATTTATTGAAGCATGGTGTAAAGTTTTAAACGATCTCTATTCCAAGTAGATGTTGATGACTAAAATTGTTGTCGGAAACGCCTCAAAAGAAAATACAAAGCACTGGGGTTGGTTTCTCGGTCATTTTATCAATCCTGACGAAGATTTGCGTTCTACAGAATCACTAGAAGTCAAATGGAGCGTTTACCGAGCTGGAGAAACTAGAAAAGAGTGGGCAGTAAATCAAAAAGCCACCACTCTTTCTATTTCGATCGAAGGACAATTTCGCTTGCAATTTGAAGACCGCGAAATTGTTTTATCTCGTCAAGGCGATTACGTTATTTGGTGCGCTGGTGTACCCCATTCTTGGTTTGCTCAATCGGATTGCACTATTTTAACGGTGAGATGGCCATCGCTTCAAGGCGATAGCGTAACTCATTCAAGAGATGGCGTAGGACAGAGTCATTTAAGCTCATCTTTCAGTTGAAGCACGGGCATCGGACAAGGTTAGAACTCAGAAGTCGTGACGTAAAAAATTGCCTATTGCCTATTGCCTATTCCCTTTTTCTACCGATCTTCCCTTAACTCAATTTCTTCGGTTGTCGGTTGTTTTCTGCTAGTTTGCAAGGCGGGAGGAATCGCTCCTCCCATTGCTTCTTGTAAAGCTGCGGGTGGTTGTTCGCGATCGGGTGAATTGAGATATTGACCAGTATGAATAGTGGGTACTGGTTTCATTTGGTGAGTGGTGCTGTAAAAACGATGGGTTTGCTGAATTCTGCCTCGTTCCTCTACCGATTCATTGGCAATTTTCTTTCGCAATTTTACGATCGCGTCAATAATTGCTTCGGGACGGGGAGGGCAACCAGGTATATAAACGTCGATGGGAAGAATTTTATCTGCACCGCGCACTGCTGTAGGCGAGTCAGCGCTAAACATGCCCCCCGTAATCATACAGGCTCCCATAGCAATCACATATTTTGGTTCGGGCATCTGTGCATAAAGACGCATGGTAGGTTGCGCCATTTTCACATTGAGAGTGCCAGCCAAAATCAGTAAATCGGCTTGACGGGGAGAAGCGCGAGGAATTAAGCCAAAGCGATCGAAATCAAATCGCGAACCAATTAAAGCAGCGAATTCAATAAAACAGCAAGCCGTACCGTACAACATCGGCCATAAACTAGAAAGTCTTGCCCAATTGTAAAGGTCGTCTACGCTAGTGAGAATAACGTTTTCAGAAAGATTTTGAGTAATAGAAGTTGGGCTAGTGGGAGAGATGATTTTGTCACCGTTATAAAATTTAGCTCCAACGGGAGAATTAGAATCCATATTTGAGAGTGTGAGTTATTAATGGAACTATTGCAGTTTTTAATTAAGCTAGTTTCGAGCGCGATTTCGTCAAATGAGAATACCAAGATCCAGCTTAAATAGATCGTTCCAAGGTAGCCTCTATCCATAGGCTGACCGTTGTTAAATTTGTTGGTGTTATTACCAGCACATCTGTGCAAGGCAGAGGGCAGAGGGCAGAGGGCAGAGGGCAGAAGGTTGGTTAATCGGTGGGGTGTCAGATTTGATGCCTCAAGTGCGAAGTCTTGTCCAACTGGGTAAAAGCCGAACCCGACACTCTTGGCGAGGTAGCCTCGCCAAGAGGACGCGGGCCCTCCAAATCGATAAGAGGCGTGGTCTACAATTGGTGGCGGGTTTGAATCCCCCACCAATTGTGACATCACGCCTTCTGCCTCCTGCCTTCTTCAATAGAAAAAATATTTTTTATCTTTCTTTGGGTAGTGGGTATTGCTAGGAGAATGAGGCGTACTGATATGGAGAAGCAATTAAAAAATACTAAGTTTTGAATTTAAATTTTCAGTAAGGAAAAACTGTTATGGCTCAGACTCAAAAACAAGGAAAACCCACAGATGCCAAACAAGACGAGTGGGATCGCGATCTTCATCCTCATTCTGAAGAACAACCAGAAAAAGCCGCGTTAAATGCTTATGAAATAAAAGAACTGCACAGTCTGCTCGAAGGTTATACAGATGACGAGTTGAAGCAAATTACGGTATTGCCTTCAGGTAGTCGTTTAAAACAAGGCTCAAAATACATCAACCTTAAAGATCCAGCGCGTCAAGAGTTTATGGCAATGGGTGCAATGGAAGCCGAATCAGATGGCTGGTACGTACCTAAAACAGAAATTGACTATCAACTTTGGAATCGTTTGATTGGTGTGGAAAATCCCGAAAGATTGGGAGAAGCCAACGCCTCTTAGATTAAATTACCGTTTCCAAGTCCTGGAGAGGGTGCGATCGCAGAAAAATCGATCGCATTGCCCTTGATTTGAGAATAGTCTTTAAGAACGATCGCATAGAATACCGACAACTTTAGTAATCAATTCTCCTGAAACGCGATCGCTAATAATTGCTTTGCCGATCGCTTCGGGAAGAATAAAACGAACTATTCCCGATTTGACTTTTTTATCGCTTTTAAGAGTTTCAATAATGGCATCGGCGCTCAAACGAGTGGGAATCTTAACGGGCAATCCTGCTTTTTCAATTAATGCTTGTTGTCTGAGCGCTTCTGTCTCGCTCCACATTCCCAATTCTAAGGCTAATTGTCCTGCTGCAACCATACCGATCGCCACTGCTTCACCATGATTGATTTCGCTATAGCCAGTTAAACTTTCGACGGCATGACCGATCGTGTGTCCGTAATTAAGAATAGCGCGCAATCCTGCTTCTTTTTCATCCTGACTGACTACATCTACTTTAGCTTGAGCCGATCGAGTAACAATTGCTTGTAACAAATCTGCACTTAAATACTCCAGTTTATCCAAACGTTCTGCTTTTTCTAGAAGAGTAAATAATTCTGCATCCCAAATGATGCCGTATTTAATTACTTCTGCCATGCCAGCCCGAAATTCTCTTTCTGGTAAAGTCTTGAGAATGACGGGGTCGATAAAAACCAATTTGGGTTGGTAGAAAGCACCAATTAAATTTTTACCTTTGGGATGATTGACACCAGTTTTACCACCGATCGAAGCATCCACCATTGCCAGTAAAGAAGTGGGTACTTGAATGAAATTAATTCCCCTCAGCCAAGTAGCAGCAGCAAAACCCGTCATATCGCCAACGACACCGCCGCCGAGCGCTATCATAGTAGAAGAACGCTCTAAATAATTTTCCAAAGCAGCATCGTAAATTTGTTCGATAGATTGCAGCGTTTTGTGGGTTTCTCCTGCGGGAATTAGATGGGTGATGACATTAAATCCAGCGTCTTGTAACGAATTAATAACATAGTCACCGTAATAACCAAAAATATCGGGATTCGAAACTAGCAATACTTTTTTGCCCAAAGACAACTGGCAAGCTCGCTTACCTAATTGCTCGAATCGATCGGACGAAATAACTATATCGTAAGAATTGTCGGGTAAATTTACTGTAATGGTTTGCATAAAAGAGGGGATAGGGGCTAGGGGATAGGGGCTAGGGGCTAGGGGCTAGGGAAGAGGGAGTAAAAAAGATTATAATATGAGCTTTTGTGTTGTTTTTAACTTGCTAGTTGTTTGAGACAAGCTCTACTAGTCAAATTTTGCATGTACAGTAAAGATCTTAAAAGTTCGGGAAGACCTAGAGAAGATTGATTTCTTGATTTTCTCATTTAACTTAATGCGACTCAGTTGAAAATTCTTTATAAATCCGTGTCAGCATTGTTCGATCTAGGTACGATAATAAGAATTTAGACTTTGTCGTTATCAATAAAAATATATTGCCATCAATCACAAAGATACTAAAAACAAATTTAAGGAGACAGTATTGATTACCACTACTTCTTTTAAGACAACCAATTCAGAAGAAATTTTTGCAGCAGCTCAAAAACTTATGCCTGGAGGCGTTAGTTCTCCAGTTAGAGCATTTAAATCAGTTGGCGGACAACCAATTGTTTTCGATCGCGTCCAAGGAGCCTATATTTGGGATGTAGACGGTAACAAATATATCGATTACGTTGGTACTTGGGGGCCAGCAATTTGTGGTCACGCCCATCCTGAAGTCATTGAAGCCCTTCATCAAGCTCTAGGTAAAGGTACTAGTTTCGGCGCTCCTTCGGTTCAAGAAAATGTCTTAGCCGAAATGGTAATTGAAGCAGTTCCCAGTATCGAAATGGTACGCTTCGTTAACTCTGGCACAGAAGCTTGTATGTCGGTACTGCGTCTGATGCGCGCTTTTACTGGCAGAGAAAAAATCATCAAATTTGAAGGCTGCTACCACGGACATGCTGACATGTTCTTGGTTAAAGCTGGTTCTGGCGTAGCTACCCTCGGTTTACCCGATTCGCCTGGAGTACCTAAATCGACCACTAGTAACACTTTAAATGCTCCCTACAATGACCTAGAAGCAGTTAAAGCCTTATTTGCCGAAAATCCCCAGGAAATTGCAGGGGTGATTTTAGAGCCAGTAGTCGGTAATGCTGGTTTTATTCCTCCCGATGCTGGTTTCTTGGAAGGATTGCGCGAAATAACCAAAGACAATGGTGCGCTACTTGTATTCGACGAAGTAATGACGGGTTTCCGCATCGCTTACGGTGGCGCACAAGAAAAATTTGGCGTTACTCCCGATTTAACTACTTTGGGTAAAGTAATTGGTGGCGGTTTGCCCGTAGGTGCTTACGGTGGACGCAAGGATATTATGTCAATGGTTGCGCCTGCTGGCCCAATGTATCAAGCAGGAACTCTTTCTGGCAATCCTTTGGCAATGACAGCAGGGATTAAAACTCTCGAATTATTGCAAAAGCCAGGAACTTACGAACAATTAGACCGTATTACCAAAAAACTGAGTAAAGGCTTGCTCGATCTTGCTAAAGAACTCGGTCACGAAGTTTACGGCGGTCAAATTAGCGGCATGTTTGGTATGTTCTTTACTGGAAACCCCGTTCACAATTACGAAGATGCGAAAAAATCCGATCTAGCTAAATTTGGTCGTTTTCATCGCGGTATGTTAGAAAATGGAATTTATCTAGCACCTTCGCAGTTTGAAGCAGGATTTACCTCTTTAGCTCATAGCGATGAAGATATCGATCGCACTTTAGAAGCAGCCAGAGAAGTATTGTCTCAAATTTAAAATTAGGAAAAAATTGTCAAGGGAAAGAGCGATCGCTTTTTCCCTTTTTGTTTTTCGATTTCCCGAAGGGAGTGCGTGCGCGATCGACTCGAATTAAAAATGCGCGCGAATGGGTGGGTGTTGAAATTCATTATTTAAAAAATGCGGCTGAAACCTTTTGTGTACGAGTATTTGACTTTGCTCACCTCAATTAGTCATCCGCGCAAACGACAGAATGCATTCTCTGATTGCTTTTGAGACAAAAATTAACTTTTGCTTTGTTGGCGATCGAGTCTGGAAAAGGGTAAAATCTATTCATCCGCGCAAATGCACCTTGAAAACTAAATACAATAAAGCTTTTAGCCAACGGCGGTTACAACTAATCTAAAACCCTTACAGGGATTGAAACAAGTTTAGTAGAAAAAAACAACGGAAAAAAGCATGATTAGAGGTTACAACTAATCTAAAACCCTTACAGGGATTGAAACAAGTCATCTCTTGCTTCTGTAACTACTCCAATCGACGGGCGATGTTACAACTAATCTAAAACCCTTACAGGGATTGAAACTGGAAGGTAGTAGGAGGATTGGAAGCGTGATTTTTATGTTACAACTAATCTAAAACCCTTACAGGGATTGAAACTTTATAATGGTTGGCACGACCAAAGCGTCGATCGTTACAACTAATCTAAAACCCTTACAGGGATTGAAACTTGCTGCTGAAGAGGGACAGTCGGGGATGCGAAGTTACAACTAATCTAAAACCCTTACAGGGATTGAAACAAATAAAAAAACGTTTCTTTTTCATCAAAAGCTTGTTACAACTAATCTAAAACCCTTACAGGGATTGAAACACATGCAAACCTGCCACTCAGTTGGTCGGGCGCGATCGTTACAACTAATCTAAAACCCTTACAGGGATTGAAACTTACAGCTAGGGCAATCCCAACTACGAACATCCAGAGTTACAACTAATCTAAAACCCTTACAGGGATTGAAACTATTGTTGGGGAGGACGAGACAGCGCCCGGTCGTTACAACTAATCTAAAACCCTTACAGGGATTGAAACCTCGATCGCGCTAGCCCTCAATTCCAGATCGACAATGTTACAACTAATCTAAAACCCTTACAGGGATTGAAACACTTATAAAGCGACTAAAGTTCGTGCGATCGCCGTTACAACTAATCTAAAACCCTTACAGGGATTGAAACGTGCATACGGGGATTAACTTTCAAGCAACCGTAAAGTTACAACTAATCTAAAACCCTTACAGGGATTGAAACTCGTCCTCCCCAACAATAAACGCATATATGGAGTTTCGGAGGTGTTACAACTAATCTAAAACCCTTACAGGGATTGAAACACTAGCTATTACCCTGTAATGAACGCAGTTTTCATCAGTTACAACTAATCTAAAACCCTTACAGGGATTGAAACGCTGGGTACACTGTCGATCGCCATTTGTGCCAAGTTACAACTAATCTAAAACCCTTACAGGGATTGAAACTAGTCCTGAAATCTTACTAATTAAATTATCTCTGTTACAACTAATCTAAAACCCTTACAGGGATTGAAACTCGTATCTATTCGATCCAAAAATCATTGAAGCGTTACAACTAATCTAAAACCCTTACAGGGATTGAAACTTAAAATTGGGCGATCTATTTTGCTCGTACCGACGGTTACAACTAATCTAAAACCCTTACAGGGATTGAAACGGCTCAAAACTTGCCCGATCGCATTGAAAGAAGTTACAACTAATCTAAAACCCTTACAGGGATTGAAACCGTAATCTCTCGCTCCCAAACTACCAGTATCGAGATCTGCGATCTCTAATCCGTTACAACTAATCTAAAACCCTTACAGGGATTGAAACTGACAACTTCTTTTGCTCCCTCGGACGTTCCTTCGTTACAACTAATCTAAAACCCTTACAGGGATTGAAACATTCAAATCCTCTGCCAAACCCTAACCGTGGAGAAGGGGCATAGTTACAACTAATCTAAAACCCTTACAGGGATTGAAACAAAGACGAAACAGCCAAGCAAGCAGAATTCGATGTTACAACTAATCTAAAACCCTTACAGGGATTGAAACATGTATTCTTGCAAGTCTTTTAAGCTTTCTTCTAGGTTACAACTAATCTAAAACCCTTACAGGGATTGAAACAAATGCGAATAGAGCATCATCTGATATATTTTGCTCTATCGTTACAACTAATCTAAAACCCTTACAGGGATTGAAACGAATTTATCGGCACTCCCAAGTTGTCTATCTTCGTTACAACTAATCTAAAACCCTTACAGGGATTGAAACTACCAGTTTTGGTTACACTGATTACCCGATCGACTGTTACAACTAATCTAAAACCCTTACAGGGATTGAAACTTTGTACCCAGAATCCTTTATTACTACCGACAAGGGTTACAACTAATCTAAAACCCTTACAGGGATTGAAACAGAGGATTTAATTAATAACGGTGTCAAAGTGGTTTGGTTACAACTAATCTAAAACCCTTACAGGGATTGAAACTCAATTTAATGATACGGCATTAAATAAAATTATATAGGTTACAACTAATCTAAAACCCTTACAGGGATTGAAACGATAACAGATTGAATGCCATCGACTACACCAGTGGTGTTACAACTAATCTAAAACCCTTACAGGGATTGAAACGCCACTACTATTTAAATTTAGTGGGCAATCCCTCAAGTTACAACTAATCTAAAACCCTTACAGGGATTGAAACAGTATCTTTGATAGTGCCGTTAAGGTTTTGCAACTGTTACAACTAATCTAAAACCCTTACAGGGATTGAAAC
>JBOFLQ010000279.1:0-46544 GCA_051657945.1 Xenococcaceae cyanobacterium
CCGCCGTGCGGGTTTTGTTGCTTATTTTTGGCTCGAACCGATAACTTAATATTTTAAATCCGCCCTTAGGGGGATTTTCGGTGTGGGATGTATTGATAAGTCTAGTTTTGAGTGCATATTAGCAAAATTAAATAAAAAAAAGATTACGATTTTGGTTTCGATCGTGTATGATAAGTTTCATAGATTTAAATCAATGATTTATTTTTTTACATAAGCTTAAGTCTATGTCTACTTGCTTCAGCAACATTGTTGCGATTCTTAAATATTTCTAGATTTTTCTTTAGATTTTTTTTACAATTTGTCAAAATACCAAATACCAAGATAAATTTAAGGTTTTTAAAATTCGGGTTTGACAAAGTTTTATAAAAAGTTAAGTAATCCCAATCAGGCATTTTGCCTGTAGCAATTATCAGGAGCCTTTATGAGCAACTTTTCCCGAAGAAAATTTTTATATACTGCTGGGGCATCGGCAACAGGCGCGTTATTTCTCCATGGATGCGTTGGTAATCCTCCTTCGATGGCAGATTTATCGCCCAAAGCACAGGCGCTAGACCTAAGTCCAGAACAAGTTCCAGAAACTACTAAAATTAAGCTTGGTTATTTGCCAATTTTAGAATCTGCACCTTTGATCGTTGCCGATTATAAAGGCTTTTTTGCCAAATACGGTATGACTGAGGCGAAAGTTTCCAAACAAGCTAACTGGGCATCAGCTAGAGATAACGTCACGATCGGTTCGGATAATGGTGGTATCGATGGCGGACAATGGCAAATGCCTATGCCATATCTAATTAGCGATGGTAGTCTTACCAATGGTAGGAAGATACCTATGTATATCTTGGCTCAGTTAAATACTCATGCTAACGGGATTGCGGTTGCTAATGCTCATTTAGGCAAAGGTCTAGACTTAGATGTCAGTAAAGCTGCCGATTATATTAAGAGTTTTCCTAAAGATAAAGGCAGAAAATTCAAAGCTGCTTTTACCTTCCCGAAAGCAAATCAAGATTTTTGGATTAGATATTGGTTGGCTTCTGGTGGGATAGATCCAGACAAAGATATCGATTTACTTGCCGTACCTCCCGCAGAAACCATGCAAGGTATGAGAACTGGATCGATGGATGCTTTCAGTACGGGCGATCCTTGGCCTTATCGAATTGTTGCCGACGATATTGGCTACATGGCTGCATTAACTGCACAGATGTGGAAATTCCACCCTGAAGAATATCTTGCTCTTCGTGCCGATTGGGTAGATAAAAATCCGAAAGCGACTAAAGCTGTCTTAAAAGGATTAATGGAGGCGCAACAATGGTGTGACAATCCCAAAAATCGTGTGGAATTAACGAGAATTCTTTCGCGACGCAGTTTCTTTAATGTTAAAGAACAAATTCTCAAATCTCCCTACAAAGGCAATTATAAGATGGGAGATAACAGACCAGAGATTAATGACATAGGAATGGGGCCTCTGTACTGGAAAGAAGACAATGGTAATGTTTCTTATCCATATAAGAGTCACGATCTTTGGTTTTTAACAGAAAGTGTGCGTTGGGGTTTTATGAAACCCGATACTTTAGCAAAAGCTAATCAATTAATTGATTCTGTCAATCGCGAAGATATCTGGCGCGAGGCAGCTAAAGAAGCAGGTTTTTCAAATATTCCGACTAACACATCTCGTGGGGTTGAAAGATTTTTTGATGGTATTGAATTCGATCCAGCCAATCCAGAAGCTTATTTAAGAAGCTTAAAGGTTAAAAAAGTCTAGTTTTTGTTCATTGCGAAGGCAGGAGGCAGAGGGCAGAGGGCAGAAGGTAACAGCCGAACAGCCAATTGTCCCTTACTAAGGAAAGCTAAATGCTGAACGCTAATTGCTTACAACTGCTAATAAATAAATAAGGGTAAGACAAATGACTGCTAATGCAAGGATGCGTAATAAAGGTGGGGCTAATGGGAATGCTATTAGTTCTTGGTGGGCAAAAAATGGAAGTGATATCATCCTTCCGATTTTAGGACTTCTAGGTTTTTTAACTATTTGGCAAATAATATCTGGACTAGGTTTGACTAAGTTACCAGGGCCTTTGACCGTTTTTACAGACGACCGTACCAGAGAGTTACTTTTATATCCTTTTTACGATCTAGGTGGATTGGATAAAGGTTTATTTTGGCAGACAATGGCTAGTTTGGGACGAGTTGCCCAAGGTTATTCACTAGCGGCGATCGTCGGTATTGCTGGTGGTATTTTAGTCGGTACTAATCCTTTACTTAACAAAGCTTTAGATCCACTCTTTCAATTCCTTCGCATGGTTGCACCTTTGGCATGGGTACCGATCGCGTTGGTAGCATTGCAACAAAACCAACCAGCAGCTATTTTTGTTATCTTCATCACCTCAGTTTGGCCGATTTTGATTAACACTATTGAAGGTGTCAAACAAATTCCTGACGACTACAACAACGTTGCTAAGGTTCTCAAACTTTCCAAGAAAAAATACTATTTAAATATTTTGTTTCCTTCAGCGTTGCCTTACATTTTTACAGGTTTGAGAATCGCGATCGGTCTAGCTTGGTTGGCAATTATCGCAGCAGAAATCGTTATGTCTGGTATCGTTGGCATCGGCTTCTTCATCTGGGATGCTTACCAACAAAACTACATCAGTGAAATTCTGTTGGCTGTAGTTTATATCGGTGCGGTTGGTTTGCTTCTCGATCGCGCTGTAGGTTATATCCAAACTCTAATCGTTCCACAAGGGAAATAAATAGGGAATAGGGAGTAGGGATTAGGGGTTAGGGGTTAGGGATAAGGGTATTGCCTTGTGCCTACCCATGGGCGAATGGCCATTCGCCCGTACGCAAGTAGCAAGTTATTACTTATTATTTTTGCCCGTTGCCCAATGCCCGATGCCCATTATCAATTACCATTTACCAAGTAACTAGCCATGTCTGTTTTTGTAGCTGTAGACCAAGTTGATAAGGTTTTTTCTCTAGGCGATGGGGGTGAATATGTAGCCCTTAAAGGAATCGATTTACATATTAAAAAAGGTGAATTTGTTTCTTTCATCGGTCACTCTGGTTGTGGAAAATCGACTTTGTTAAATATGATTGCTGGTTTATCTTTACCCAGCGATGGCATTGTAAGTTTAGAAGGCGAGAGAATTACCGAACCAGGGCCCGATCGCATGGTAGTTTTTCAAAACTATTCGCTATTACCTTGGCGTAGTGTTAAAGAAAATATTGCTTTGGCAGTTGATTCGGTGATGCCAAATTTAGCCAAGAACGAGCGTAACGCGATCGTCGAAGAACATATCAATATGGTTGGCTTAGCCCAACATGCCGATAAATCGCCAACGCTTTTATCTGGTGGGCAAAAACAACGGGTGGCGATCGCGCGCGCCCTGGCTACTCGTCCTAAATTGTTACTGTTAGATGAACCCTTTGGTGCGTTAGATGCGTTAACTAGAGGTAACTTGCAAGAACAATTGATGCGTATTTGCCAGGAAAACCAAGTTACCTCGGTGATGGTTACACATGATGTCGATGAAGCTGTCCTATTGTCCGATCGCATCGTCATGTTAACCAATGGCCCAGGTTCGAAAATCGGTCAAATTTTGGATGTAGATATTCCTCGTCCGCGCAAACGCATGGAAGTAGTAGAACATCCCAGCTACTACAGTCTTCGTAGCGAAATGATTTACTTCCTCAATCAACAAAAACGAATTAAGCAATTACGTGCCAGAAAAACCACCGCGATCGCCCGTCATGGATTGGAGAAAGTCAATTTAGATATTGGTTTCTTGCCTCTAGTTGCTTGCGCCCCAGTGGCGATCGCTAAAGAAAAAGGATTTTTCAAAAAACATGGTTTAGATGAAGTAAATCTGGTTAGAGAAAGCAGTTGGCGCGGTATTGTCGATGGCATGACAGGCGGTTACGTCGATGCGGCGCAAATGCCTTCGGGAATGCCTCTGTGGTTATCTTTAGGCGGTAATAACGACCAGTTTTTACCAGTTGCCACCTCCCTAACCATGACTCGTAATGGTAATGCTATTACCTTAGACAAACGTTTTTACGAGGAAGGAGTCAGAACTTTACCCGATTTTAAAGATTATTTGCTCAAAACCAGAGATAAAAGACACACTCTCGGTGTCGTTCATCCTGCGTCGATGCATAACTTGTTATTGCGCTATTGGTTGGCTGCTGGCGGTATCGACCCCGATATTGACGTTCACTTACAAAATATTCCTCCTGCCCAGATGGTGGCAGATTTGCGTAACGATAGTATCGATGGTTATTGCGTTGGCGAACCTTGGAATTTCCGCGCGGCGGTTGAAGGAGTTGGCTTTACAGTCGCTACCGATGTGGAAGTTTGGAACGGACACCCAGGTAAAGTTCTCGGCGTGAGAGAAGATTGGGCAAATACTTATCCCAATACTCATATCGCACTGGTTAAATCTTTGTTAGAAGCTTGTCAATATTGTGCCGACAAAAATAATCTCGATGAGATTCGTTGGATTTTATCTCAACGTGCTTATATTGGTACTTCGATGAATTACATTCATCTGGGTGACACTAGTGTGATAAGCTGCGATCTAGATATGCCCATGCGCGAATATGCCCATCACCTCTTCTATGGTGAAGGAGTAAATCGTCCTAGTCGCACCGAACACTTGTGGCATATGGTGCAAATGGCACGATGGGGTCACACACCTTTCCCGCGTAACTGGTTAGAAATTCTCGAACGGATTTGTCGGGTTAATGTGTTTAGTACCGCAGCCAGAGAACTGGGCGTACTCAATACTAAATTCAATCGCGGTTCGATAAAACTTTTTGACGGTAGCGAATTTAATGCTGACGATCCAATCGCCTATTTGAATAATCTCAAAATTAAGCGTGATGTGACGATCGCCGAAGTTGTTTTAGACAATCGTTCTTTTGTAGCTGCTTAAAAGAGGGAATAGGGGACAACGGCACTCTGTATTCCGAAGGTGCGATTTCTGAGGTTTCCTCAGAAATAAAAGCACCGCAGGAAACCTCGGAATCCGTGCCTTGGCAATAGGGAAAAGTGTGCGGCGACCTTACTTATTACTTTTGCCCCTTGTCCATTACCCACTACCCACTACCCATTACCTACTACCCACTACCCATTACCAAAATGCAAAGTCAGACTTACACTCAACACGGCGGCAACACTTCTACTCAACAGCCATTTTTACTTTTCGATGGTGTTTCTAAAATTTATCCGACACCGAAAGGTGAATTTACAGTACTGCAAGATGTCAATCTCAAGGTAAAACAAGGGGAATTTATTTGTGTAATCGGACACTCTGGGTGCGGAAAATCAACGCTACTCAATATGGCTTCTGGTTTTAATACGCCTACTGACGGACAGGTATTGCTTGAAGGCGAACCAATTGGAGAACCAGGGCCCGATCGCATGGTAGTCTTTCAAAACTATGCTTTATTACCTTGGGAAACTGTATTTAATAATGTTTATTTGGCTGTCGATGCAGTTCATCCTAAAAAACCAGAAATGGAAAAAAGAGAAATCGTCAAAGAACATTTGGCGATGGTGGGTTTGACCGAAGCAGCAGAGAAGAAGCCCCCACAAATTTCTGGAGGGATGAAACAAAGGGTGTCGATCGCCCGCGCGTTATCGATTCGTCCTCGTGTTTTGATTTTAGACGAACCTTTTGGCGCGTTGGATGCGATTACCAAAGAGGAATTGCAAGAAGAATTGCTCAAAATTTGGAGTGATTATCGCAGTACCGTATTGATGATTACTCACGATATCGATGAAGCGCTATTTTTATCCGATCGCATCGTGATGATGACAAATGGCCCTGCCGCCACCATTGGCGAGATTATGACCATTCCTTTCGAACGTCCTCGCGATCGCGCTCAAATTATGGAAGACCCAGAATATTATAAACTAAGAAATCAAGCGCTAGATTTCCTCTATCATCGTTTTGCCCACGACGACGACTAAAGAGGGGTTGGAAATTAGGGATTAGAAAAAGCCTAAACGTAGGGACGTTTCATCAAACGTCCCTACAAAAGTTTAAAGTGACTGTTTTAGTTTCTGTATTCTCTAATTTTAAAATTAAGTATGAAAAAAATTTTAACGAGAATATTTGCGATCGGTGAGGATAAAAATTTTCTTCATTTAATTGAAAAAAGTGAAAACATAGTTGCTAAAATTTTATCTATTATTCTTTTAGCTGTTATTTTTGTAAGTCTTTACGATCTAGTAATTGTTCTTGGTCAAGAACTATTATTTACAGAAGCAAATAAGTTTTTCGATCGCAGTATAATTAAAATTTTTGGTTTATTTCTTGATATTTTAATTGCGTTAGAATTATTAGCTAATATTGCTGTTTATCTTGGCAAACATAGCTTGCAAGCTGAATTAGTTATTGTTACTTCTTTAATTGCTGTTGCTCGAAAAATTATCATTTTTGATTTTGAAAAATATTCAAGCGCTGATTTAATGGCTTTAGCAGTCGCGATTTTATGTCTTTCTATTAGTTATTTAATGGTTAAAATTATGAATAAAGAGAAGTAGGGAGTAGGGAGTGGGGACTAGGGACTAGGGTGAAAGGGGTATAGGGGGGCAGGGCGATTTCATTCTTGGAAGCCAGAGAATAAATTCTCTGTCTAAGACACTAAGTCCGTTTAAACGGACTTAATATTTCAGCCAAGAAATTCATTTTTTGGTTAATTATAATTAGAAGGAAATATCCCTGTACAGGGGGTTAGAGGGGAAAGGGGAAACAATGAACAATTGCTTAAAAAATTATTGGTAAAGTTACAGTAAAAGTAGTACCAACGCCAACTTGACTTTCAAAACTAATTTGACCGCCGTGTGCTTCGGTGCAGTGTTTGACGATCGCTAGTCCCAAACCAGTTCCAGGTACTCTACCGACGTTATTAGCACGATGAAAGGGTTCAAAAAGTTGGGTTTGTTCCTCTAAAGGGATACCGATACCTCGATCGCGAATTTGAAAAATTACTTCTATTTCTCGATCGATTAATTCAAAATCAATCTCGCTATTTTGGTGAGAATATTTAATAGCATTACCCAGTAAATTATTTAAAATATGTTTTAAAAGTTTAGTGTCCCAGTTCCCAGCTAAAAATTTTCCTAATGGTAAAAAATTAATAGTTAAATTGTTTTCACTAGCAATAATTTGCAATTCATCTAATAATTGAAAACAAAAAGCTTTTAAATCGATAGATTCGGGAAAACACTTTAATTGACCAGAATTAGCTTGAGCGATCGTAGTAATTTCGTCTAACAATTGAGCCATACTTTTACTGGCGGAACGAATCGATCGAAATAGCAGCATTTTTTTTTCTGCACTTAATTGACGTTCGTTATTTTGTAGCAACCCAGTCGAAGCGACGATCGTACTCAAAGGATTGCGAAAATCGTGGGAAAGCATGGAAACAAAATCAGATTTAAGGCGATCGAGTTCTTTAACTCGATTTAATTCAGCAGTCAATTGCCTGACGCGATCGTTTTCTTCTAAAGTTTTTGAAGCTTGTTTGCGTTCGATCGCGTAACGCAAACAACGAACTAATCTTTCTCCCTTAATTTCTTTTTTGAGAAGATAATCTTGCGCGCCTTGTCGCACCGCTTCGATCGCTAATTCTTCGTCGTTAGTATTAGTTAAAACGACGATGGGAATATCAGAAACTATTTCAAAGATTGACTCGAGCGATTCTAAACCCTGAGAATCTGGCAAGGTTAAGTCTAGTAGGATTATGGCAAATTTTTCTTGCTTGAGTAAATTTATACCATCTCTCAAACGTTGGACGTGGACTAGTTCAAACTTTTGACAGCTAGATATTTTCAGACTTTCTCTCAGAAAAATAGCTTCTGCTAGATTATCCTCGATCGATAAAATTTTTAACTGATTCCCAGACATGTACTTGTATTCTCCTGGCGATCTGGGCGGAGGGGATAGGGGCGCTTAGGATAGGGGCGCTTAGGATAGGGGCGCTTAGGCTAGGGGCGCTTAGGCTAGGGGCTAGGGGCAGGGGCTAGGGGCTAAGTCAAAAGTAATTAGCTAACCCCTAATCCCTAATCCCTAATCCCTACTCTGATGGTAAAGTAACCTGAGAAAGCCAAAAATCTTCGATACCTTTAACGACGGTAAAGAGTTGGCTGAGACTTCGAGATTTGGTGATGTAACAGTTTACGTGCAAGTCGTAGCTTTGAAAAATATCTTCTTCATTACTAGAAGTTGTCAAAACTACTACGGGAATGCGACGCAAACTGATATCTTCCTTAATTTCAGCAAGTACCTCTCGACCGTCTTTTTTAGGTAAATTTAGATCCAGGAGAATTAAATTTGGGCGAGGTGCATCAGCAAATTCGCCTTCTTGGCGCAAATAAGCCATTGCATCAATTCCATTTCTGACTGTAAAAATCTGATGGGGAATCGAGCTATTTTTTAACCCTTCTTGGATTAGACGAATATCGGCTTTGCTATCTTCAACCAACAAAATCGTTTTTAGGTTTTCGTCCGTTTCTACGGTCACGATCGCCTCCTCCAATAGGAATAGTAAAGTAAAAAGTCGAACCTTGCCCCAACTCTGATTCTACCCAAATGCTACCCCGATGGCATTCAATAATTTTCTTGCAAATTGCTAAACCCATTCCCGTCCCTGGATATTCATCGCGGGTGTGCAAGCGTTGAAAGATGACAAAAATGCGATCGCTAAATTTGGGCTCGATGCCAATGCTGTTATCTTTTACTGAGAATAACCAAGCATCTTCGATTCGTTGCGCGCCGATGTGAATTTTTAATGGTTGTTGCGATCGGAATTTAATCGCATTGCCAATTAAATTTTGAAACAGTTGCATCAGTTGGGTACTATCTGCCATAACCGAGGGAAGTGGTTCTTGCGTAATTACCGCACTACTTTCAGCGATACGTCCCCGCAGATTAATCAGTGCTTTTTCTAGGGCATCTCCCACATCGCAGAGTTCGGATTCAACGCCTTTGAGGTCTACTTTTGAATATGCCAGTACGTCATCGATTAGCGTTTGCATCAGCCGTACGCCTTCGACAGCAAAGTTAATATATTCTTGGGCATCCTCATCGAGTGCTTGTTGATAGCGAAATTCTAGCAATTCTACATAGTTGGCAACTTGATTGAGAGGTTCTTGTAAATCGTGGGAAGCGACATAGGCAAACTTTTTCAACTCGTTATTAGAACGTTCTAAATCGTGGGCGAGTTGGGCTAGTTCGTCAGCTTGACGCAGAATGATATTGACGATCGCTTTGCGTAATTCTAAAGCAGCGCGAATTTCGACTGATTTCCAGGGTAAAGAAGTTAAGCTTACCGTTTCTTTCCACAATTCAAATGATTTGCGGGGAGATAAACGAATATTGCCTTCTGATTCGATCGCCTCAAAAGCACGATTTGGATCGCCTCCCCAATTGACAGTTTGAATTACTTCAGGTCGAAACCATAATAAGTAATTTCGTTTGGAAATTGCGATCGCTAACAAACCACTGCCAACATTTTTGTATCTTTGCGCGTCGGAATAGATACGCGGTAGAGAATCAGTCTGGAAAACTTCTTCTTTGACGTTATTTTGCAGCCATTGCAATAAAAAATTGAGGTCTTCTTCGTTGGGCGTATTTCCTGCTAAAGTCCATTCGCCTCCATAAAAAATAGCCGCACCTCCAGCGCTAGTCAACTCTAACAAACTAGGGTCGTATTTCACCAAACCATCGATAAAGTTATCTTCGTTAGACATATGTTCTATCAACATTGATTGAACGTATGTCAGTTTTAAACGATAATCGTCATCTTCCATTTCTTCTCGAACAGAAATTTCTGAAAAGATGACTCTGCCTAAAAATTCGCAAGCTTTACGCAATTCGTAAGAAACATACTTCGGCGTTAAATGATGACAAGCAATTAATCCCCAGAGTTTTTGGTCTTTAATTAAAGAAATCGTCAACGAAGCACCAACACCCATGTTATGTAAATATTGAATATGACAGGGGGAAGCACTTCTGAGGATTGAGTTGGTTAGGTCGATCGAATGTCGATCGTGTATATTGGGGTCGCAAATTAATTCGACTGGCTTAGCTTGAGTATCGGGAATGAGGCGAATCCAGTTCGAGCAAAAAAGTTTTCTGGCTGGTTTGGGAA
Organism: Xenococcaceae cyanobacterium; assembly: GCA_051657945.1. Classification (GTDB taxonomy): domain Bacteria; phylum Cyanobacteriota; class Cyanobacteriia; order Cyanobacteriales; family Xenococcaceae; genus CAZJTL01. Next base: position 10,156 of record JBOFLQ010000279.1, read on the forward strand.
TATCCGATTCGGGATAGTGAAGACCGAGATAAGATTCTAAATTATCTAATTTTTCTTCGGCGATGACTGCTCCATGTCCGTCTTCATCAAATTTATACAGCATTACGCGATCGAAACCTGTAACTTTGCGAATTTCTGTGACAATAATGTTGCCAAAATCGTGTAGATTTGAAGTTGTTTCTAGTTGCGCGATCGAAGTTCTGGCTAAATGATAAAAACTTAAGAAGGGAATATTTTCTTGAGCGATCGCGGGTTCTAATTCGAGTAGCAAAAAACCATCGCTGCTGCGGTGAAAAATACTATCAAAAACTAAAAATTCATCTCCTTTTTGTCTGACCCAAACTTTGGTAGGGTTGATGAAGTCTAGATTTTCTTCTTTTTGTAAACCAGTTGTTATTTGTTCGACTTGAAAGGGATCGAATAAATCTTCTAAGGTTCGATTGAATATTTCTTGGGCAGTTAAACCAAAGATTTTGCAAGCATTTTGAGAAGCTTGTAAAATTTTTAAGTCTGGTTCTGAAAGAACTAATAAAATTCCGTGTGGTTGAATTTGAATCGAGCGGTGAATTTTTTCTTCTAAATCGATCGAGATTGAATTAAGGTCTTGTGCTTTAAATTTTTCTGCTACCATTTTTTCCTCCTTTATACTATTCGCCAATAACCATTTCTTCACAAAAAGCAGTTCTTTTTTTTCTTTGGCTATCTCGATCTAAATCTATCTAAAAGAAATTAAAGCTATTTAAGTAGTTGGACAAAATTAAATTCGCTAGTGAAGAAAGGAAACAGGGAATAAAAATACAATTTGTGTAATTAATTTTGCCTATCTAGTTAATTAATATGCAAAATTAACAAAAACTATTTTTCGATTTGGTTTTTATTTCATCTTGAAGTTAGCTATTCTCTGCTTGCTTTCTCTGTCATTTCTTCAGACGAGTTTAGCCAGTTAAGTATTTGTAATTATTGATTTTTATAAACTGCGAACTGCTTGTTAAATTTAGCCAGCTTCAATAGCTTAATCTCTCGCTGTTTTTTGCTGCGATTTTGTAACAGCGATCTTGCAATTCTTAACTCTTACCAATATCTATTTACATTTTGCATTCAGAGTTCAGCTTTCAGCTAATAGATCCCTCTTCCCTACTGGCTGTTAACTTTTGAATGCGTGAATGAGTGAATGAGTGACTTCTTCCCTACTGGCTGTTAACTTTTGACTTTTGACTTTTGAATGAGTGACTTTTGACTTAATACCCATTACTCATTAAATCGACTGCTGAAATGAGACTAGCATCGACTCCAATTAAGGTTGCTACAATTTCAGCGCAATTGTCGTTGTTATTGCATTCTCTACCAAGAATGCGATCGCCAAAATTTAATTCTCGATTCATAGCAAAAAAATGGGAAATTTCTTCGTATTTCAGGGCAATTAAGTGGTTTACTGTGTCATTAACCGTAAAAAGGTTAAAATCGCTGGGATTATCGAAAATTCCTAGGCGAGTTGTCTCTCCTAAATATTCAAACCCTTGCTGTGAAGGATTTTTTTTATTCTCCTCATTACGCACGACTCTCACCTCTGCCACTAAAAAAACTCTGAAACATAATTTTCCCAATTTCGATGAAAATATCACTGTTATTTGCATAAATTTACAAAAATTTCCAAGCGATCGAACATTTTTATAAAAACCAAAATTAGCAATCGTCAAAATGATTGTTTTACATTGGAGTATCGATATTAAGAAAAATAGAATATTCTATATAAAAGATAAAAAATAATAAATTTGTTAAAATTTATACCAAATTCGATCTAACCACTTAGGGAGAGACACACCATGAGCCAAAAACCGATTGTCGTTGCGCCATCGATCTTATCTGCCGACTTTAGCCGTTTGGGAGATGAAATTAAAGCTGTAGATGCGGCTGGTGCTGATTGGATTCACGTTGATGTGATGGATGGAAGATTCGTTCCTAACATTACCATCGGTCCATTAATTGTCGATGCAATTAGACCCCATACCAAAAAGCCACTCGACGTTCATTTAATGATTGTCGAACCAGAAAAATACGTTGCCGACTTCGCTAAAGCTGGTGCGGATATCATCTCGGTTCACGCCGAACACAATGCTTCTCCCCACCTACACCGCACTTTAGGACAAATTCGCGAACTAGGCAAGCAAGCAGGAGTAGTACTCAATCCTTCCACACCCCTAGAGTTGATTGAATACGTACTCGAATTGTGCGACTTGGTTTTAATCATGAGTGTCAACCCTGGATTTGGCGGTCAAAGTTTTATTCCTGGCATCATTCCAAAAATTCAAAAACTTCGTCAAATGTGCGATGAAAGAGGACTCGATCCTTGGATTGAAGTTGATGGCGGCTTGAAACCCAACAATACCTGGCAAGTTTTAGAAGCTGGTGCAAACGCGATCGTAGCTGGTTCTGCTGTATTTAATGCTCCCGATTATGCGGCGGCGATCGAAGGAGTACGCAGTAGCAAGCGTCCCACTCCAGAGTTAGCGAAAGTATAGCGAAAACAAGAGAACTTAAATGTCGAAGGAAACCTCCGACATTTAAGTTCTCCCCTACAAGTAATTAATATTTTGTTTGAAGATTAGCTGCAACTGGTTGAGGATATATCCACATCCCATTTTGCAAACTAAAACCTGATTCTTCTAGAACTTCGGACAATGTTCCCATTTCCTGGCATTCTTCCAAAAATGCTTCCAAAGCTTCTTGTATAGATTGTTTTGCTTCAATTACAGTATCTCCAAAACTAGAAACATTCAAGGCAGGGCAAATTCCTACGTATAACTCGTCTTCTTGAAAGATTTCTAATTTTAATTGAATATTACGTTGCATAAAGTATGGCTAAATCCACGCACATTTTTGTGATTTAAATGCTTTTTAAGCATATCTTTTCGTTTTTATTTTATCTGTTCGCTTAACTAGTGGGTTAATTTGAGGCACGAAACCCAACAAAATCTGGTAACTATCAGCCAGGAAATTAAGAGATTAGGTTTTTGCCGCAACGAGGACAAATAAGCCAGATCGCCATGATGGAATGAATTGAGCGGCGATCGAAGGAGTACGCATTAGCAAGCGTCCCACTCCAGAGTTAGCGAAAGTATAACGCACTTAGAAAAATTTATCGATCGAATATTTCAAGCGATCCTTATTAGGATCGCTTTATTTTTTAAGTGAGGTTGTCAAACAACAATTCTCCTTTCGCAATAGTTTTAGAGTGAAGTCATAACGACTCCAATATAAACTGGTAGCTTTTTACTGCGATCTCATCAACGGTCGTGCGAAGCCATCGATCGAATATCAACTTATCGATGATTCGTGTTGGTAAAGCGGATCGCGATCGAACAGAAAAACCTCAAGTTAATTCAAAGACAAAGATACATACTGTGGCACGTAAAAAAGATCGCGATCGGCACGGATATATTTTTACAAATTTTGTAAGTTCTTTTAATTAACGAAAACAAAGGAACAAGGAATAAAAAACATAAAAGCGGTGAGCGAGGGTTAGCCAGCTTTTTTAAAGGCTGGTAGTCGAGTGCGACATGCGGGGTTTTAACCCCGCGTATCTGTGGTATAATTCACCACATAATCCAGCGATACGTTGAACCAAGCTAGTTGAGGGTGCAACTCCTGCTTCATATCGAAACAACGCGAGTTTTCGGTCAGTATGACGATTCAATGGCGAAAAAGCAGCTTGGGGAGTATTCCACTTTGGCATAGGCTGAAAAATTAAAAAGTAACAACACAGCTAAGTTTGTCTTAGCCGAGGTTGGTAGGAGTCTGTTGATAGGCTCAAGCAACGCGGTTTTAAGAGGGGCTGTGTGCGGAATTTAGTTTCGCACTTTAAACGCCCCGTCCCGTTGCGGAAATTTTGTTTCCAGAATCCACGTTTTTCAAAGCGTGGAGATGTCAATTCTTCCTTTCCTTTAGCTGAGTTAAAAGACGATCGCCTTCCTTTACAAAGCTACGGATGAGTCAAAGGATAAATAATTAGCCCCAATAATGCCGCGCTTACAACCAATAGAGGTTCGGGTAATTTTTTCTTAAATTGCCAGAGTAAAGCAAAACTAACTAGCGCGATCGCCATGGTGGGAAAATCGATTAGCGATCGCCTTCCCAAAACAATTACAGCCCCAGCGATCGCGCCAGTTGCAGCCACAGTTACACCTTTAACAAAAGCAGCAATTCCAGGTTGTTTGCCGTATTTCTTAAAATAGGGTGCTGGTAGAATAGTTAGTAGATAACAAGGTAAGAAGGTTGCCAGTGCCGCTACAGTTGCACCTGCAAATCCAGCTACTAAGAAGCCAATAAACCCCGTCGTAATCACCACAGGCCCTGGTGTAATCATAGCAACGGCTACAGCATCGAGAAACTGCTTATCGGTTAACCATTGAAATTCTTTGACTACTCCACCATACAGAAAAGGCACGATCGCCAAACCACTACCGAAAACAAAAGCACCCGCTTCGGTAAAATAAATGAAAATTTTGCTTAGTGTTCCCCAGTTAGCAACAGGAATTTCAGTTACAGCCAGCAACCAGATCGGATTAATGGCAATTCCTAGGGATTTAGAATTTTTAAACCACTGCTTGGGTGGGGCTTCAACCAACCACACTAAAATACCTGCCAACAAAAAAGTCCAGATAATTTCTGATTCTGTAATCACAGTAATTGCTATGCTAACTAGGTAAATCGCCCAAACTAACTTCCCTGTTACCATTTTCTGAGTTAGTTTATAAGCACTGTTGGCAATAATGCCAATCACACAAGCACCTACTCCATAGAAAACTGCTTGCATCCAGCCAATTCCGCCGTAACGCACATAAAACCAACCGATCGCCACTACCATCACAAAAGATGGTAAAACAAAGGCTATTCCTACCAGCGTTGCCCCTAAAATTCGATAATGGACGTAGCCTAGATAAATTGATAGTTGTGCCGCCAAAGGGCCAGGTGCAAGCTGTGCTAGTGCTAATCCTTCAGCATATTCACTTTCTGAGATCCAGTTTTTTTGTTCGACTAAATCTCTATGCATATATCCTACCAGGGCGATCGGTCCTCCGAAACCGATCGAACCCAGTTTGAACATATAAATTACTATTTGCCAGAGTGAGTAAGTTATGGTTGCTTCAGCTTGAGTCAAGCCTGGACTTTCTTGGTGAGAAGATTTACTCATATTTTATTTGCTCTATTCGATCTGCGATAACTAATAACTGATAACTGATTTAAACTTTGTTCGTATTTGGGTTTTAATCAAACTTCATTCATGTAAAAAATGCATATAAAAAATGCACAAACTTCAAAAATATTAATATTTTGTAACTAAACATACAAATCAACCAACATTAAAGCAATTAAATATTGATTAATTGCTAAATCTATTGCGAAAAAAATTGACTTAACTTTCCGTTTGAATAATTTCGGGCGCTTCTTTAAGCTTGCCTCGCACAAAGTTATAAGAAAAACTAAACGGTCATTTGAACTAAATTTTCTGAGGCTGCGATCTCATGAACGGTCGTGCGAAGCCATCGACAGGCTAAACGCCGAGTAATTTTTAGAGAAAATAACTATTAAAAAATGCCGATTTAAAGAATTTAGATTTAGCTTCTTATTTATTAAATAAATTTTCATAGCATCGAGGAGAAAAAGCAATGGTAAGGGCAGCAGAACCCGTTAAAGAGGCAAAATTAAACAAATTTGAAAAATTTAAGCTAGAAAAAGACGGCTTGGCTGTCAAAGATGAATTAGAAAAATTTGCTCAGTTGGGATGGGAAGCGATCGACAAAACCGACTTAGAACATCGTCTCAAATGGGTTGGTATTTTTTATCGTCCCGTTACGCCTGGTAAATTCATGATGCGGTTGAGAATTCCCAACGGTATTCTTACCAGCGAGCAAATGAAGGTTTTAGCCGAAATCGTCCAACGCTACGGAGATGATGGCAACGCTGACATAACTACCAGACAAAATCTTCAGATGCGAGGCATTCGTCTCGAGGACGTACCCGATCTATTCGATCGCCTTGCCAAAGTGGAATTAACTTCGATTCAAACGGGAATGGACAACGTTCGTAATATCACTGGTTCGCCCATGGCTGGACTAGATGCCGACGAATTAATCGATACTCGCGAACTCGTTCAAAAAGTCCAAGATGCCATTACCAACAACGGCGAAGGCAACTATCAGTTTACTAACCTGCCTCGAAAATTTAACATCGCGATCGAAGGTAGTAGAGATAATTCAGTTCACGCTGAAATTAACGATATTGCTTTCGTTCCTGCCTACAAAGACGGACAATTGGGTTTTAATGTAGTAGTGGGCGGTTTCTTTTCGGCTACTCGTTGCGAAGCGGCTATTCCTTTGAATGCTTGGGTTGCACCTAATGATGATGTGGTCGATTTATCCTTAGCTATTTTAACTGTCTTTCGCGACAATGGTTCTCGTGCCAATCGCCAAAAATCTAGATTGATGTGGTTGATTGATGACTTGGGTATGGATGCGTTTCGAGCATTGGTAGAGAACGAATTCGGTCGTCCTTTAACAACTGCCGCACCAGAAGATTTAATCGATTGGGAAAAACGCGATCATATCGGCGTTTACAAGCAAAAACAACCAGGTTTAAACTATGCTGGTATGCTCGTTCCCGTTGGCAGACTCTACGCTCAAGATTTATTTGACATAGCTCGTTTGGCAGAAGTTTACGGCAGCGGTGAAATTCGTCTAACTTTGGAACAGAATGTCATCATTCCCAACATTCCCGACGAAAACCTAGAGGCATTTCTATCCGAACCTTTATTGCAAAAGTTCGCGATCGCGCCCAAACCACTAGAAAGAGCTTTGGTATCTTGCACGGGCGCTCAATTCTGTAATTTCGCTTTGGTAGAGACAAAAAACCGTGCTGTAGCCTTAACAAAAGAATTAGATGCAGAATTAAACGTACCTCGTCCCATCAGAATTCACTGGACGGGTTGTCCTAACTCTTGCGGACAACCGCAAGTAGCCGAAATTGGTTTGATGGGAACTAAAGTACGCAAAGATGGCAAAACGGTAGAAGGTGTAGATCTTTATATGGGTGGTAAAGTTGGCAAAGATGCCCACCTTGGCAAGCTCGTCAAAAAAGGTATTGCCTGTGAAGATTTAAAAGATGTCTTGAAAGAATTATTAGTTACAGATTTTGGTGCCGTACATAAGTAGGATAGGCTTCACCCATCTTATCTGTAGATGGGCGAAGCCCATCCTACAATTGTTTATTTTGTAACTTCAACAAATAATCGAACATTGTTAAAAGCGATCGATTCTTAACTATTCGATCGCCTACTTAACAGTTAAAAAATTGCCAATGAAATGAGGAAATTTTTATTCACTTCCGTTTTTTATTACTTATTTTTGGCAATCGTTTTGTCAGAACAAATTAATATTTTTTTGTATAAGATTTAGGGGTAGTTTTGAAAATAGATAAAAAAACAGCGATCGCCTCGGTCGCAGCTATATACAATTTTGAAAATTAATTGCTAACTTTAAGCAAACAACTAATTAAGAGCGATGTTTTTTTTCTTTTTGTGTTTTTTTCATTAAGTTAATGCGTTTTTTTCAAATTAAGATAATTTAGTAACTTTTGTAACATTTACACAGATAAAACTCCTGTAATTTCTTGGAAGTGAGTTGACTTAGTCCCTCATCAGCTCCTCATAAATTAATTCAGACATCGATCGAAAACTAGGAAAGAAACTAACTAAAAATGAGCAGATTATCTAGACGCAAATTTATTGTCACGGCAGGGGCTGCTGCCGCAGGTACATTCGCAATCCATGGCTGTACGAGTTCCAGCAAACAAGGATCTAATCCATCTTCTGCTACTGCCAACGGTGCAGCTACAATAGTTGCTGCCGCTGGTGCTGCCAAGCCAGAAGTCACCACAGCTAGACTCGGATTTATTGCCTTAACCGACTCCGCACCTTTGATTGTTGCAAAAGAAAAAGGATTGTTTGACAAATATGGCATGACGGGGGTAGAAGTCGTCAAACAAGCTTCTTGGCCTGTAACTCGCGATAACCTAGAATTAGGTGGTGGCGGTGGCGGAATTGATGGCGCGCACATTCTCAGCCCCATGCCCTACCTAATGACTCTAGGTACGATTACCAAAACCAAGCAACCAGTTCCCTTGTATGTATTGGCACGCTTAAATACCAACGGTCAGGCAATTTCGATCGCCAAAAGTTATGCAGACTTAAAAATTGGTTTAGATAGCTCACCTCTCAAACAAGCTTTCGCTCAAAACAAATCTGCTGAAGGCATGAAGGTAGCAATTACTTTCCCAGGTGGTACTCACGATCTTTGGATGCGCTATTGGCTAGCTGCTGGCGGCATCGACCCCAACAAAGACGTTTCTGTCATTCCCGTACCACCTCCACAAATGGTTGCCAACATGAAAAGCGGCACGATGCAAGCATTCTGTGTGGGAGAACCTTGGAACGCTCAACTCGTCAACCAAAAAGTCGGCTATACCGCTTTGGTAACCGGAGAACTATGGAAAGATCACCCCGAAAAAGCTTTCACTATGCGTGCCGATTGGGTAGATAAAAACCCTAATGCAGCCAAAGCAATGTTGATGGCAGTTATGGAAGCGCAACAGTGGTGCGACAAGCCAGAAAATAGGGAAGAGATGTGCAAAATCATCGGTAAACCCAAATGGATCAAAGTTCCCGTTAAAGATATCGTCGGTCGCTCTACAGGCAAAATTGATTACGGCAATGGTAAAGTAGTCGAAAGCTTCCCCAATGCCATGAAATTCTGGGCTGATAACGCTTCCTATCCCTATAAGAGTCACGATATGTGGTTTGTAACCGAAAACATTCGCTGGGGTTACATTCCCGCTAGCACCAATACCAAACAGCTAGTCGATAAAGTAAACCGCGAAGATATGTGGAAAGAAGCAGCAAAAGCTTTAGGCGTACCAGCCGCTCAAATTCCGACAAGCACCTCTCGCGGCGTGGAAACCTTCTTTGATGGCGTAAAATTCGACCCAGCCAAGCCAGAAGCTTATCTCAAGAGTCTCAAAATCAAAAAAGCTTGAACGAAGGCAGATGGCAGATGGCAGATGGCAGAAGGTTTACTTAAATGATTGGATTCAAAGTGGAAAGAAGTTGGAAGTATGATTGGAAAAATTCTTTCTTCGCCAACGATCTATAAGCCTTCTGTATCATAACCTAATCAGATCGTCCTATTTTCAAACAAGATAGTCCATGTAAGGATGTTCGATAAAACGTCCTTACACAAACAAAAGAAAAATTACCAAATCACTGAAAACCGCTCGCTAAACTAAAATGACTGCAACCAATTTAAAACGACGCTCTCAACCAAATCTTTCTCCGTTATTACTTAAAATAGTTTGTCCGATTATTGCCCTGGCGACTTTATTGCTAATTTGGCAAGTATTGTGTTCTTCTTCAGATTCAACTATTCCTTCACCATCTACAATCTGGAGTGAAAGTTGGGATCCTCTGATTAAAGATCCTTTTTACGATAATGGCGGTACCGATCGCGGCATCGCTTGGCAATTGTGGGCAAGTCTGCAACGGGTATTTATCGGATTTTCCCTAGCAGCAATAGTCGGCATCGCTTTGGGTGTTCTCATCGGTGCTAATAAAATTATGTACTATGCTCTAGATCCAATTTTCCAAGTACTACGCACGATTCCACCCCTTGCTTGGTTACCGATTTCGCTGACCATTCTTCAACAAGCCAATCCTTCAGCAATCTTCGTTATCTTTATTACGGCAATTTGGCCGATTCTGATTAACACTACAGTAGGGGTACAGCAAATCCCCAAAGATTACACAAACGTCTCTAAAGTACTTCAATTATCTAAAGTAGAATATTTCTTCAATATTTTGATTCCCTCCGCAGTTCCCTATATTTTTACAGGCTTGAGAATTGCGATCGGTCTTTCTTGGTTGGCGATCGTTGCCGCAGAAATGCTCGTCGGCGGTGTGGGTATTGGTTTCTTTATCTGGGATAACTACAACAGTGGTATGCTCAGTCCCTTAATTGTCGGCATTATCTACGTCGGGATTACTGGTTTGTTGCTCGATCGCTTTGTTGAATACATCTCTACATTAGTAGTTCCACCAGAGCAGAAATAGCAGATAGGGGATAGGGAATAGGGATTAGGGGATAGGGAGTAATGAGTAACTCGTCATTGAGTAATGAATTTTTTACTTCACGACGAATGAACGTCACGACTTCTGACTTTGTCCGATGCCCAATGCCCGTTGCCCGTTGCCCAATTTTAAAAGGATCGATCGCTGAACTAATAACTAATAAATAAAATATGTCTGCATTAATAGAAATAGACCATATCGATCGCGTGTTTCCCTTGCCTGACGGGGGAGAGTACATCGCCTTAAAAAATATTGAATTAAAAATAAAAAAAGGTGAATTTATTTCCTTAATCGGTCACTCTGGTTGTGGAAAATCTACATTACTAAATATTGTGGCGGGTTTGGATAGACCAACTCACGGCGGGGTAGTGCTGGAAGGGCGAGAAATAAAAGGCCCTGGCCCCGATCGCATGGTAATCTTTCAAAACTATTCTTTGCTTCCGTGGCTGAGTGTCAGACAGAATATCGGTTTGGCAGTCAATCGCGTCATGCGTAAACTGCCCAAATCCGAACGCAAAGAAATTATCGACCATCATATCGATCTCGTCGGTTTGAGACGTGCGGCGAATAAATTTCCAGGGCAACTTTCTGGAGGGATGAAACAAAGAGTCGCGATCGCGCGCGGTTTGGCATTGCGTCCTAAAGTATTGCTTCTCGACGAACCCTTTGGCGCATTGGATGCCTTGACTCGTGGTAATTTGCAAGAACGTTTGATGGAAATCGTTCAAGAAAACCAAGTTACCTGCATCATGGTGACGCACGATGTCGATGAAGCTTTGCTGCTGTCCGATCGCGTCGTCATGCTCACCACAGGGCCAGAAGCCCACATCGGACAAATTCTCGATGTACCCATTCCCCGTCCGCGTCATCGCTTAGAAGTAGTCAACCATCCCAGCTACTACGACTATCGTCACGAAATTGTTTACTTTCTCAACCAACAAAAACGTTCCAAACAAAAAGTCGGCAAAGTCGAACGTCACGTCAGTACTAAAATTGCTACCAAAACCATTCAAAACGTCGAAAAAACCACTCTCGACATCGGTTTTGTTCCCTTAGTTGACTGCGCGCCCCTAATTATTGCTAAAGAAAAAGGTTTCTTTAAAGCTCAAGGTTTAGAAGTTAACCTACACAAAGAACCGAGTTGGAATGCGATCGCCCAAGGAATAACCAGCGATCGCCTCGATGCCGCCCACATGGTGGCAGGTATGCCTTTGGGCATGACCATCGGTGCGGCTGGTAGAACACCAACACCTGTAATTACTTCCTTAGTTCTCAGTCGTAATGGTAGCGCTATTACTTTGGGCAACTCTCTCAAACAGCAAGAAGTTGGTTCTCTTAAAGACCTCAAAGCGATCGTTTCTAACAGTCCCGATCGCGTTTACAACTTCGGGATGGTCGATCCAATTTCGATTCATAACCTGCTGTTGCGTTATTGGTTAGCTGCTGGTGAAATCGACCCCGATCGCGATGTGAACTTAGTCACAATTTCGCCTCAAGAAATGGCTGCCAACCTAAAAAATGGTAGTATCGACGGTTTCTGTGCGGGCGAACCTTGGAACTCTCAAGCAGTTTATGAAAAACTCGGCTACATCGTCGCTACCGACATGGATATTTGGTCGGGACATCCTGAAAAAGTTTTGGGAGTTAGAGAAGATTGGGTAGCTAAGTATCCAGAAACCAATATTGCTCTTACTAAAGCACTCTTGCAAGCTTGTGAGTATTGCGACGACAACCGCAATCGCGAAGAAATGATAAATTTACTCTGTCAGCCTCAATATATCGGGTCGGCAAAAGAGTATACTCATCCTGGTTTCTTCGACCCCGAAAATCTCCACAGCGATGAAATGGACTTCATGCCTCGTTTCAGTCGCTTCCACGTCGAACAAACCAACTGTCCTACCAGAGATGAAGCTTTGTGGATTCTCACTCAATTCGCTCGTTGGGGCATCGCACCATTTCCGAAAAACTGGGTAGAAGTATTAGAACGCGTCCGCCGTCCCGACTTATTCAGTGAGGCTTGCCGTCAGTTAGGTTTGCCTGACATGGAACCCGATCGCCATAAATTTAAATTGTTTGATGGCATGGTTTTCAATCCCGACGATCCGATCGGCTACTTGCAGCGTTTAAATATTCATCGTGACATTCGCGTTGAAGAGATTTCACTCGATCGCGATTCTCGTTTCCCTGCTGCTTCTTAATGACCTATTCAGGTAGGGGCAAGGCAATGCCTTGCCCCTACTGAGATCGCGACTTCGTTTAATTCTTTGTCTTTTACCACAATACTTTAGCGATGCAAGCTTTTACTAATACAACTACTCAACAGACAGTTTCTGGACAACAAGATTATTTGGTCGTCAAAGATGTTTCCAAAATTTATCCTACTCCTACTGGCGAACATATCGTTCTCGATGGTGTCGATTTAACCGTTCGTGAAGGAGAATTCATCTGTTTGATCGGTCACTCTGGTTGCGGTAAATCCACCTTACTCAACCTTGTCGCTGGGTTTGGATCGCCTACTAAAGGAGAAGTCAAATTAAATGACTTAATCGTTACCAAACCCGGCCCCGATCGCATGATGGTTTTCCAGAATTACTGTCTACTACCCTGGAAAAGTGCTTTTGATAATGTTTATCTAGCAGTCAATCGCGTTTACAAAGATAAATCCAAACAAGAAAAAGTCGAGATCGTCAACAAACACCTAGCAATGGTAGGTTTGACCGAAGCCGCCCAGAAAAAACCCTTTCAACTGTCTGGTGGGATGAAACAAAGAGTTGCGATCGCGCGTGCTTTGGCAATTCGACCTCAGATTTTGATTATGGACGAACCTTTTGGCGCGTTGGATGCCATTACCAAAGAAGAATTGCAAGAAGAATTAGTCAAAATTTGGCAAGAACATAAACTAACCGTCTTAATGATTACTCACGACATTGACGAAGCTCTTTTTCTTGCCGATCGCTTGGTAATGATGACCAATGGCCCTTCGGCTAAAATTGGCGAAGTACTCGATATTCCCTTCAATCGTCCTCGCGATCGCGATAAAATAATGGACACCGATAAATATCACGAACTGCGTAACTACGCCCTCGACTTTCTCTACAATCGTTTTGCCCACGATGAAGATGAAGAGAGACTCGAATCTGACAACTCAGGTGTAATTCGCAACATCATCTTAGGTGCTTGCGCGCTAGCTTTTTCAGGAATACTTGGTGTCAGCTATTATCAGACATTTTTAGGCGGTCAAAACAATGGTTCGGCTGAAGCACCAGCCAGCACTCAGTAAAATTATGTTTGCATAATTATAAATTACCCATAATTGTAGGGGTTTGGCATTGCCAAACACGGGCTTTTTTATGCGGAGGAAACCTCCGCATTCAGCCCTCCCCTACAATTATTATTGTTAGATTGCTACGCTCCAACAAAAATTCCCAAATTCTGCTCAGAAGCGATCGTAAAATCACCTTCAGGTACATTAGCTAAAACAGCATCAGCAGAATTAGCAGAATCGATCGAGGAAATCCCTACAGAATTATTAGCATTAGCATTTGTCGAACCAAAGGCTACATCAGCAATTAAATCTCTGATTCCTCCAGTAGTAACAAATACTTGAAAATTACCGCTACCGCGATCGATCTCATAGGTATCACCAGTTCCTAATTGAATTTGTTCTCCCGAATTAAAGTCTTCAATTTTGGCAAAATCCCCATTTCCTTGAGCTTTGTAATAAGCGCCCGATGCATCTCCAACTATAAATTTGTCTGTTCCCATTCCTCAAAAAAAGCAAGTCATTTATGCGGATAGTTACAAAAATTTATATTTGTAGCATTAGTTAATACATGCCGAGTCAATATTTTTCTCTTTCGCACAAGTGCCAGATATGCCGATCGGTCTTTTTGAATATCTTTTTGAGTATTCAAGCAGGTAAAGTATAACGTTCGTCGATCGCCTCTTTAATACGATCGCGACTTTCTTGGGCAGAAATGTTTTCTGTTTTTTCTACTTCAGCAGTTTCTTCTGCTAATTTTTCATCTTTAATTGCTTCTCGCAACCATCGAGAATAATCTTGTTGCTGCAAATGATACAGCCAAGTCTCATCGTCTATTCCTTCAGCTAGCTGCATAAATGTAATTAAATTTTGCGCCCGCAATTTTAATTTGCCTTCCGCACCACGAAAGATAAAACATTTATCATCGCCCAGATTACCTTCTGCATAGTTACGCATGTGACGATGGCGTTCGGTGCGCGGAGGTATAACTTGTAAACGAATTGCCTCTTGTTCGGAATCTCGAAACCAAATTAAAGCTTCTTCGGATGGCAATTCTTTAGGTAAATCATTGGGCGGACAAGATTCTAATGGTTGGCAAAATTCAGCGATCGTTTCATCTACGGATTTACCCACCGCAATCATCGTATTTACCAAAGATAACGCCGATTTGTCTACGTGCTGTGGATGAACTGTAATTAAAAGAATGCCGTTAAAAAATTGAGGAAGAGTTAGTGCGGCGGAATGTCCTTGAGAAGGAAGCATGTGGTGCGCTTCGTCAACAACTAACCAATGCGGACGACCAGTACGCGCTCGCAATTCCAAGATAGCAGGTAATAAACTAGCAAAGAAAGATGGACGTTGGTCTAAAGCAATGCCAAGCATATTAATGACTAGATTTTGATTGGGTTTATTTAGTACACCCATGATTTCATTAATGCTTGGTGCTTGCTTGCTATCTCCTAAAACAATAACTCCCTCAAAACTTTCGTAGTCGCCTTCTGGATCGATAATACAAAACTGATAGTTTTGTTCTGCTATACGCTCTAAAATGGCAGTTGCTAAAGTGGATTTACCACCTCCAGAAGTACCCGCGAGCATTAAGCTAGCACCATAAGGATTGAAAGAAATTTCTTTTTCTTCGCGATGACCGAGTACAATTCGATCGCGATTCTTTGAGATAGATAATTCTTCAAGATCTGAGGCAATTAAGCGATCGATTAACTCGATAACGCCTTCTCCTCTATCTTTTTGCGTTACCCAATCTGCTTGCTCTTTTACCATTGGCAGGGCATTATTAACAGCGACAGAAAATTCGCACGTATTAAGAAAACTGAGATCGTTTTCCGCATCACCGATCGCGACAACATTATGCAATGACAAACCGAAACGATTTAATGCTGCTTTAAGTCCAGCAGCTTTGTTAATGCCCGAAGGCAATATCATTACAGCGCCTTTATTAAAAATTATTTGTAATTCAAGTCCTAATTCGCGAATTGTTTCTAAAACTGTGGTTTCATGTGGTTCCCAGGTAGAAACAATTACCTTGCCAACCCCAAGCGGCTCGACTTGGCGCGATCGCAACGCTTCAATAAACTTTTCTGGCGGGCGATCGCCTAATAATTGTTCTTCTTTGGTCTCGGGAAAGTAAATTAGCGCGCCGTTTTCAGCAACTATGCAATCAAATAAATTAAATTCAGGAAAAACTTCGCACACATCGTAAAGATGTCTACCTGTTACCAAAAGCAATTTTCTACCAGACTCGCGCAGTCGTTTAAGTGCTTCGATCGTAGTTTCGTCTACACGTCCATTTGTAGCTAAAGTACCGTCAAAGTCAGTTGCTAGTGCGAAATAGTGCATAAACTAGGGAATAAGGGACAGGGGATAGGGGATAGGGGATAGGGGATAGGGGTTAGGGGATAGAGGATAGGGGTTAGGGAAAGTAGCAAGTAGCAAATTATTACTTTTGTACAGACGCGTAGGCGAAGCCGTGCCGTTAGGCTAATTTCGCGTCTCTACGAATGCGTGACTTTTAACTTAACCCATTCCCCTTTTCCCTAATGCCCTTAATCTGTTACTTTCTTCCTTGTAACCACTTGGCAGCGATCGCGCCAAAAGCAGCACCTACTAAAGGATTACTAAGAACTTTTACTAGCGCGGGTTTGTCTGCCAAAACATCATGGAAAATGTCGGGATGATTGTGATAGGCATAACTAGCTAGTTTTGATACATCGTCGGCATTCATGCGATTGGCATGATGAGTCGATAAACCGAGTTGTCTTTCCAAGTCGCGATCGCTCAAATTTCTTTCTTTAAAATGTTTTAAAAATTCACGAGCAACGTCATCGCGATCGTTGGGTTGAATCTTGGCAAGCGCTTGTTGCAATTCTGAATCCATATTCGCGGCGGGAACGCGATCGGGATGAAAAGAACGACTAAAAAATCGACGGCGCTCATCTTTGGAAGAACGATTGGCAAAATCATCAAAATTGTCGTATCTATTAGTCATGTCGGTTTCTGATTCGCTGTCGAGAGGCTCGACATGACCGCCAGCTAAATCGTTCATAACTTGACGTTTGTATTCTTCACTGCTAGGCATGATTAAAACTTTTTTACTAAACTACAAATTTTGAATTGCTAACTTCGAACTTCAAACTTTATGATGATTCGTAATCAATTTGTTTTGTTTGCTTATCGTAGTGAGAAGTTAAGATTAGTTTTTTGTCTGGGGCATAGACAAGCACTGTCAAATTACGATTGGGAAAGCTTTTTGCAAAGCCTTGCATCAGTGATTTAGATAGTTGACGCACTTCCACCGGTCTGACTTGGGGCGAAATAACCGCTCCTAAAATGTCGTTTCCTCGGACATAAGCATCTTGAACTAAACCTTTACTGGCTTGAACTACCCAACTGCCATAATCTTGTCCTTTGGCTGTATCACCGCGTTCGAGTTGACTGGTTGTAGCAACGCGATCGATTCCAGGTTGGTTAACTGTTGGTGCGTTTGATGATTGGGTTGTCGCACAAGCAGTTGTTGTTACTAACAAACAAACTAAACACAGAGAAATTAAACTTTTACGAATCTGTGAAAGTAAATCCATTACTATTACCTTCAAATACTAATTATTGAATTTTTGGCTCTTATTTTCTCAATCAAAAGCAAATTTAAACTGCAATTTACCTATTTAAATCTGCTTTTAAATTAGTAGTGCAATACAGCAGACACAAATAAGTGAAAATAGATATTTCAGTTTTAAAAATTTAAAAGATTGAGATGAAAAAAATTTTGTACGGGCATAGTAAAACTATACCCTATACCTTTGGGTTCTTGATTTCAGCCGACGTGTCGGTTTTTTAAAATGGGGCATAGAAGTACTAGGCCCACAATTTTAGCTATGCTCTATCTACATTACGTTTTACGCCATCTTTGATATCTTCTTTGGCGTGACGAGCTTCTGCTTCAACTTGCTTGGTTTTGCCTTCTGCTTGGTCGGCGCGATCGCCTGTTACTTCACCTACTGCATCTTGAACTTTACCTTCAATATTTTTAGCAGTTGCTTTTGCTTTTTCTTCTAAACTCATGTTTTGTCTCCGTAAAAAAAAATTGTTATAGATTTAGGTTGAAATAAATATTTTTTCTTCCATGTGTTTAATATTAGAAAAACAAAATAATTTTGTTATCTTTCTAAAGTTAGATTAAATAAAAATATTGTTATTTAATCTACAAAAAAAAATTTAAGGTAATGCTACTGGATTAAAAATGACCAAGATCGAGCGCAGGATAGATGAAGTTTATTATTTTTGCTCGATCGCTTTACTAATATTCGTACTTAAAATTAATGAACGAGGGCGCGACAGACCCCAATTTCAGCACACCAAATTGAGGATTGTCGCGCTCTCGTTCGGTCACCAATCGATGATGCAAGATATCGATCTCCCGTAGGGAGTGCGAAGCCATCGCGCTATATATGTAAAAAATTCAGTTTTAGAGTCCCAAGTTGATAGGAATAGGAATGGGTGGTAGAGTGAGAACGGGCCCTGAAGGTCGCTGTTGCTGTTGTTGGGGAATCATATTCGGAGACGCAACAGTTTGGCATCTGCCGTTAACACAAGATGTCGAAGCAGCCGTGTTTCCCTGCATGGGTGCTACACTTCCTTGAGGAATTCTCAGATTAGAAGGATTTGCAGCAGCAGGATTACCAGTAGGAGCGCAAGGGAATAGACATACATTCATCGTATTGCTATTCATGTTGTTAGTACCAAAATTACTATTTAAATTGGGAACTGGTACGGGGTCTTTCTTGAAAAGTCCACTTAAAGGTTTGATTATATCTAAAACGCTTTGAGCATTCGCTTTTTCAGGAGAAACCCAAGTAGCAATGCTCAATGTCATTGCCAACGCCAAACCGATCGATAATTTTTTATTTTTGGGTACCGTCATCTTACTAAACCTCACGCTCGAAAATGCAACTATTATCTATATAATATGTCTGCGTGCAACAATGTATGCATTAAATTATTTTTAACCTCGTTCTTTTAAGTGCGAACAATCGGGTGTATTCTGTAAAATTTGTGAATTGTTGGTGGCAATTAACTCTAGATTGCCTCGCTCGTTCTGCTTCCATTGCTGGGCTTCAATTGGCTTGGAGTAACTCGTAGTTATTCGCGCTTCTTTGCTAGTGTTTTGCTGGGCTACTTTATCTCGATCTAAAACTCGTAAATCTGTCCAAATTTTACTATTGCTAACTGTTTGCATGGGATTTTCAGGAATTCCACCCCTTCCTGACACCACCAGACTGTAATCTCGTCCGACACCGCAACTAGTGACTATTTGTTGGGATGGTTCGACAGTTTCTTCTGGCAGATCGGCAAATGCAGATTGTGGGTCGATTTCTAAATTGTTAATTTCAATAATACCGCTAAAAAAAGCACCCAATTCTGAAATCGCAGAAATGTTGCTATCGGGAGAAATAAATCGACCTTGAGTACTAATATTGATTCGACCGCCAAAGTTTTGCATGGCATTGGTTGAGATCGAACTTCTCTCTAAAAGTAGCAAATTATCGCTAACGATCGAAATATTGCCGCCAACTGCCATACCAAAAGCGTTGCTATTAATGGCACTACCGCGACGCAGTTGAATGTTGTTAGCGTGCAGGTCGATATTACCGCGATCGCCTGTATTTACTTCAGCATTGAGCGTTCCCCCATTGTCCAAAAAAATTGATTTGGCTCGAACGCTGAGGTTACCTGCACCGCCTTGAGGATTGTCATTATTAACATTCACCTGGGCGCGATCGCGAACGCTCAAACTCTCGGTATTAATATTTAGAGAACCTGCATTAAACGGTGTAGTCGAGACAGCAGCCAAATTGCTAGCAAATCGCCCATCTGGTGAAGTACCCTTCAACTCGACCGATTTGGCGTTAATTGAGACATTGCCTGCATTACCATTACCAAATGTCGAAGCACTTACTTGTCCGCCATCAAGAATTCGCAGTTGCTCGGTCATAATTTTTAAATTACCGCCTCGACCGATCGCATTTTCCTCGACATTAGCCAACAAACCACTAAGAGAACCAATGTCATCGATAACAATGTCTTTGACCTCAAGATCGCGGGTAATAACGGTTATATCTCCAGCATTTCCTTGTGCGAAAGTCGAGGTACTTATTTTTGCCCCTTCAGAAAGTCGCAAACGATCGCTTTTGACTGTTAAACTGCCGCCATTGCCTTGAGCTTCTGGTTCTACGCTAGCGAATAATCCACTCGAATATATTTCTAAAATTCCTGTGGCATCATTTTGAAATGTTCGCGTTCCCACTATGTCGATCGAATCGCTTACCAATAATTTTAAATTGCCACTATTCCCCTCTCCTAGGGTAACCGCGCTAATTTGCCCTCCATTATTAATTCGCAAGCGTTTAGCTTCAATCGTTACATTCCCTCCCTGTCCGAAATTATTAACTGAGCTTGTAATAGAGTTTCCAAGGCTACTGTCAAAAGCTTTACCGCTCAAATCGATTTCGTCGGCTTTAATAATTACATTTCCTGCCTTACCTTGACCGAGTTTTCTCGTCGCGATTGTAGCTCCATTCAGTAAGCGTAAGCTCCCAGTATAAATCTCTAAATTTCCTCCATTACCAGTTCCTTGATTGGAAACTGAGGCAATTGCCAAGCGTCGAGCGGGATTTTGACCACCAATTAACTCGATCGATTCTGTGGCATTTATTTTTAAATTTCCGCCATCATCTTCGCCAAGATTTTGGATTAAAATGTCGGAACCATCTTGTAAAGAAACACGTTTGCCCTTAATGGTTACATTCGCGCTACCAATGCTTTTGATGACAGCAGCTTGGGATAGGATTAAATCGCGAAAATCGGTGGCGAGATCGAAATTTAATTGCCAATTAGAAAGATTGGCAATTAAATTGATTTGACTATTAGGTGTTACAGCAGCAATTTCAACTCCACCAAACGAAGTAGTAACTCTGCCAGCTTCAAAAAAAATGTCGCCACCCACTAGAATAAAGTTTTGTTGTGGTTGTATTTGAAGTCCGACTGGCTCGTCGTCGGCATTAACGGCAATGGAACGATTGACAATAGCCTCGGCTCGATCGCCAAACTGTAAGCCAACGGGAATATTAATTGTCAGTAATGGTGGCGCAGTCGGATTGCTAGCACTATAAGCAAAGCCATTTTCAAAGACAAAGCGATCGGCAGTAGTTGCCAAAAAAGAACCAGCTACATCTAGGCGGGCGTTTTCACCAAACACAATGCCATTGGGATTGAGCAAAAATAAATTAGCATTGCCATTTACGCCCAAAGTACCGAGTATTTTTGAAATATTGTTTCCTGTGATGCGAGTAAGAATGTTAGCTACGCTTTGGGGATTGGCAAAATATATGCTCGCTCCTTCGGGAACATTAAATTCGCTAAAGCTATGAAAAAGATTATTGTCCCTGACTGCTCCACCTTCAATTAAATCTACCAATTTTTCTTTGAGTTCGACATCAGGCGTTACAGTCGAATTTTCTTCTCCCAAACTATCGTCTGGAGTAATTTGAGCCACGGCGCTCGAAACGGGAAAAAAGCAGAAAAATAAAGACAAGATTAGCAGTTTAATAAGAAGACGCATTAGCTTTATTCTATGTTTTTAGCTATGAAGAGAAGATAATTACTTCACTATAAAGGGTTTAAAAGTCTGAATAAATTAGTCACAATAAAAAATTAAGATACGTTCAAAGTTCGGAGTGCTTCAAGAAGAAGTGCCACGCACAATCGGAATAAAGAGTGCAATTTTCAAGCTTATTGAAATTATTATGAAACTACCTGATGGCCCTAAATCACCTTCTTTCATACAGTTGTTTTTCTGGATCGCCGATCCTCTCAACTATCTCGATACATGTGCCAAGCGCTATGGGGATATATTTACTTTGCGGATAGCAGGTTTCGATCCTTTAATAATTATTAGCAATCCTCAAGCAATTCAAGAAATTTTTAACGTCGATAGCAAACAATTCGATGCGGGACGTTCTAATAGCATCGTACGCTTTTTGGTGGGCGATAATTCTCTACTTCTGCTCGACGGCGATCGCCACAAACGAGAGCGCAAACTTTTAATGCCTTCTTTTCACGGCGAGAAGATTAAATTTTACGCTAAATCTATTTGTCAAATTACCGAAAAAATAGCGAGTCAGTGGCAAGTCGATCGACCTTTTATCGCTCGCAATGTCATGCAAGACATTACCCTAGAAATAATTTTAAATGCCGTCTTCGGTTTGTCGTCAGGCGATCGCTACCAACAAATCAAACCACTCCTAGCAGAAGTACTCGATATGACTGGTTCGCCTTTGCGGGCGAGTCTGCTTTTCTTAAAGTTTCTGCAACAAGATTGGGGCGCTTGGAGTCCTTGGGGAAGGATGGTACAGCGTCAGCGTAAAATCGACGAACTGTTGTTTGCTGAAATCGAGCAAAGAAGAGCTAATTCCGAACAAAACGGCAACGATATCCTCAGTTTAATGCTTGGCGTTCGCGATGAAGCGGGTCAATCTATGAGCGATCGAGAATTGCGCGATGAAATGATAACGCTTTTGGTAGCAGGACACGAAACAACCGCTACCGCTTTAGCCTGGGCTTTTTATTGGATTCACAAACTGCCCGAAGTTCGCAACAAACTTTTAGAGGAATTGACTAGTTTGGGGGATAATCCCGATCCCATGGCTATTTATCAGTTGCCATATTTAACTGCTGTTTGTAATGAAGTGCTGCGGATGCATCCAGTTATTCCAATTACCTTTCCGCGCATTGCCAAACAAGCTATAAAAATTATGGGGTATGAATTTGAAGCAGAAACTCAATTAACTCCCAGCATTTATTTAGTTCACTATCGAGAAGATATTTATCCCGAACCACATCAATTCAAACCAGAAAGATTTCTCGATCGCACCTATTCGCCTTCTGAATTTCTCCCCTTCGGTGGCGGCAATCGTCGCTGTTTGGGCTACGCTTTGGCATTGCTAGAATTAAAACTAGTCATCGGCACGATTTTACCGCGTTACGAATTAGCTTTAGCAAGCAATTCCCCCGTCAAAGCACAACGTCGCGGTTTGACGATCGCCCCCAGTAATGGCGTTCCGATGGTGATGGTGAAAAAGATAGAGGAGCAGAGAAGCAACAGGGGCAGAGAAGCAACAGGGGCAGAGGAGCAAGTAGTAAGTAGCAATTAACAATGAACGATGAACTATGAACCACGAACTACAAACAACGAACAAAAAATGATAAAACTACCACCATCTCCTAAAGCATTACCAGCAGCACAATTTTTGCAGTGGATTTTTAATCCTTTAAATTTCTTAGACACTTGCGCCCGAGATTATGGCGATATTTTTACGATGAATCAGATCGGTTTTGAACCATTTGTAATGATTAGCCATCCTCAAGGTATTCAAGAAATTTTTGGTGCGAATCCCGATCGATTTGAAATCGGACGCGCTAACGAATTAGGACGACCTTTGTTTGGTAATGCATCAATCTTGTTGCTTGAGGGCGATCGCCACAAACGCGAACGCAAACTGTTGATGCCGCCTTTTCACGGCGAAAAAATTAAATACTATGGCGAATTAATCTGTCAAATTACTGAAAAAATAACGGATCGATGGCAAGTCAATCGAGCTTTTATCGCTCGCAATGTCATGCAAGAAATTACTTTAGAAGTAATTCTCAATGCTGTTTTTGGTATATCTGAGGGAGAACGCTATCAACAACTCAAGCCACTTCTTGCGAACATGCTCGATGTCATGAGTTCGCCCTTGCGATCGATGCCTCTGTTTTTGCCATTTCTGCAACAAGATTTGGGTAGTTGGAGTCCTTGGGGTAAAGTCATGCATTGCAAGCGTCAAATTCTGGCGCTTCTACAAGCAGAAATCGAAGAAAGACGGGTTAGCGATCGAAATGATGGCAATGGTAAAGATGTCCTCAGTCTGATGCTATCTGCTCGCGACGAAAACGGCGAACCATTGACCGATGAAGAGTTGCGCGACGAGATGGTAACTTTGTTAATTGCAGGACACGAAACTACTGCCACAGCTTTAGCCTGGGCTTTATATTGGTTGCATACTCTGCCCGAAGTTCGCGCCAAACTTCTAGAAGAAATTAACAGTTTGGGAGAAAATCCCGATCCCATGGCGATCGCTCGTCTTCCATATTTAACTGCTGTTTGTCAAGAAACCCTGCGAATTTATCCAGTCGGGATCGTAGCTTTTCCTCGCATTACCAAAACTCCGATCGAGATTATGGGATATCAATTTGAGGCAAATACTTGGTTAGTTCCCAATATCTACTCAGCCCATCATCGCCCTGAAACTTATCCCGAACCAAAACAATTCAAGCCAGAAAGATTTCTCGATCGCTCTTATTCTCCCCACGAATATCTGCCTTTTGGCGGCGGTAATCGTTTGTGCATAGGTTACGCTCTAGCCATGCTAGAAATAAAATTAGTTCTGGCAACCATTCTCTCTCAATACGATCTTGCTTTAGCCAAAAATTCACCAGTCAAACCCCAGCGTCGCGGCGGCACGATCGCACCACACAATGGCGTTCCGATGGTAATGGTGAAGAAAGCCCAAAAGCCCACAAGCTCAGGATTAGGGGAGCAAGTAGCAAGTCGTAAGTAGCCAGTCAACAACCCACCGTTAAATCAATGCGCGGTACTCACTCCAAGGTTCGATGTATCCGCGCTAATTATAACGGGGGTCTCCACGGGAGAAGACAGATGATGGTTTAGTCCTCGATCGTTTAGCTTTCCACCTTTGAATTTTTTTGGTCGATCGGGTGTCACAATCGCCCTTTCAAAAAACTACTTTTTGAGCGCAACAGTTTTAAGACAAACTCATAACGACTCCAATCTAGACGGTTAACTAATCATTTCCACCCTTGAATTTTTTTTTGGTCGATCCGGTGTCACAATTGCCCTTTCAAACAATTATTTTTTGAGCGCAACAGTTTTAAGACAAACTCATAACGACTCCAATCTAGACGGTTAACTAATCGTTTCCACCCTTGAATTTTTTGGTCGATCGGGTGTCACAATCGCAACGGGCAATAAAAATTATGTTTCATCCTCACGTTACTATAGACTTGGGTCGATCGACTTTAAACTTGCTCGATCCCTATTCCCTATTAAATCGGTAACTTCTGAATATCTTTATTCGCCCCTAAAACAACCATCATTGTGCCGTGTTGTAAACGTTTTTGCGAGGTGGGATTGATCTCAAACTTTTCTCCATTGCCCACCGCCAGGATATTTAAGCCAAAGCGATTGCGAAGGTCTAATTCTAAAATCGTTTTATTATGAAATTCTTCGGGAATGATAATCTCGACTATACTGTTTTCTGGATCGAGATCGAGGCGATCGAGGATGGCGGGTTTGGTTAAACTATAGGCTAAAGCACAACCAGCTTCGTTTTCGGGATAAACGACGCGATCGGCACCAACTCTTTTTAGTAACTTGCCGTGAATTTCTGAAGAAGCTTTGGCAACAACGTTTGATACTCCTGCTTCTTTGACATTTAAAGTAGTAATAATACTTTCTTGGAGATAATTACCGATCGCAATCACTACGGTATCAAATTCAAAAATTCCTGCCTCTCGCAAAGCCGAACATTCAGTTGAATCTATTTGTATGGCATGATCGACGATTTTATCGGTCAGTGCTTGTCCTACTCTCTTTTCGTCTACATCCGTACCCAACACTTCACAGCCCATATTGTGTAAAGTAGTACAAACCGCCCTGCCGAAACGTCCCAAACCAATTACGGCAAACTGGCGATTTTCTTTCCGCAAACTAGATAAAAATTTTAAAGAACGCAATTTTTAAATCCTACCTTATTTATTTATTTATTTAGCATTCAGCTTTCAATAACGAACCACGAACTATAAATTAACCCACCAACAAATTCTCTTGCGGATACTGCACCGAACTAGGACGAGGATCGCCTAAAATTCCTGCCATCAGTAAAGTTACGCCTACTCTACCCGTATACATTGTCGCAATTAAAATTAATTTTCCTACAGCAGAAACTTTAGCTGTAATTCCCATAGATAATCCTACTGTTGCAAAAGCAGAAATTACTTCAAATAAGATTTGGATCAGATCTATTTCGGGATTATTATTGGTAACTGCAATTAAAATAGTAGCCAAAACCACTGTCGCCGCCGAACCAAATACCACGGCAACAGCTTTTAACAATAAGGAAACAGATATTTTACGCTGGTGTATGATTACTTCTTCTTTTCCTTCTAAAACAGCGCGAGTAGCATTTGATAAAATTCGAAAAGTGGTTGTTTTAATGCCGCCACCAGTGCCACCAGGACTTGCGCCAATAAACATTAAACTCATGGTAATAAATAAGCCAGCAGCAGTTAATTTACCATTATCAATAGTATTAAATCCTGCTGTTCTGGTGGTTACTGATTGAAACCATGCAGCCAGAATTTTATCTTGTAAATTAAACGGCGCTAATGTATCTGGATTTTGTTGTTCGGTTAAGAAAAACGCGATCGTTCCTAAAAGTAAAAGAAACACAGTCGTACCGATCGCCACCAAAAAATTGAGAGAAAAAACAAACTTAGCCGCTCTTTTTTTCCATAAAGTTTCCAGCCACATATAAATTTCAATAATAACTTGATAGCCAATCCCGCCAAAAATAATCAATCCCGTAATAGCCAAATTAATCGGGATTGAAGAATGATAGCTCATCAAATTATCTTTAAAAAGAGCAAATCCCGCATTATTCCAAGCGCTAACGCTGTGAAAAATTGCCAACCACAATCCTTTAACTGCCCCATAATCTTTAGCAAAGGTGTTATACATCAAAATTACACCACCTAATTCAAACAGCAAGGTAGTAGCAGCGATCGAACGAATCAAACTGGCACTTCCTTGTAAAAAAGGGCGATCGAAAGATTCTTGAATTGCTAATCTTTGTTTGAGGTCGAATTTTCTGCCAATTAATAAAATTAAGAAGGTGGTCATGGTCATGTAACCCAAACCACCTATTTGTGCTTCTAGTGCAACTATTAATTGTCCCCAAAAAGAAAAATATGTACCTGGATCGACTACGGATAAACCTGTCACGCAAACCGCAGAAGTAGTAGTAAATAATGCTACTAAAGGATCGTTCCAAGTGCCGCTCGTACCTGAAAAAGGCATGATAAGCATAATTGTTCCGATCGCGATAATGCCGATAAAGCCCAAACAAATCGTGCGCGCGATAGTCATCAGATCGAAAATTCTTTAAAAAATCATTGTAGAAGTTTATCTCAAACTTCTACCTTTTCAACTTTATTTTGATTGAATACCCATTTAATCAAATCTTGCCATTGAGGTAATTTTGCTAGGGCATCGGCATCGAATGTCGTTCCCCAGTTGCGGGAAAATTCAGCAAAGCTTTCTACCCAATGAGCGATTGTTTCAATTGGCAAATAAGGCGTGTGTTGCCACGATCGTTGTAAATACTCTAACATCTCGTCAAGGTGGCCTGTATGGTACAAATACCAAGCAATCCACACAAAAGTTCCGTGGCGAATTTTATTTTCGATTAATCGCACTTTTTCGGGTAAATTGGGCTGAGCAAAGAAATTGTCCATCACAGCAGTTAAAGAACGAGCTTGAGGCAATCCTTTGTGCATGGCACTTTGTTCGTGTTGGCGATAACCTACAGTAATTTTTGGCAACCAAGTCCCCAAACAACCTTTAAGTGCTAAGCGCAAGGCGAGATCTGTATCTTCTGCTGGTGGAAAGCGCGGATCGAAACCGCCTACATATTCCAACCACTCGCGACGAAACATCATTGCGCTAGGTAAAACTGGTTTCCACCTCAACCAAGTTTCTAAATTTAAATCGGGAATTTTTTCCCAAGGAGTCACGTTTAAAAGTGGTTTTCCTTCTGAATTAACTCTCTGCCAACCACTATGTACCAAACCTAAATTTGGCTTTTCGTCAAAAATTGCCACTTGTGCGGCTAACTTATCTGGAAAAAAGTAATCGTCAGCATCTAAAAAGGCAATAAATTCTCCTCTTGCCATTCTGATGCCGAGATTTCGCGCCGCCGCTACGCCTTGATTCTTTTGGTAGATATATTGCAAGCGATCGCCATAAGGTTGCAAAACTTCTCTGGTATTATCTGTCGAACCATCATCAACAATTAATAGTTCCCATTCAACCCGATCTTGAGCGATAACGCTCTTTACTGCCTCAACAATATAGCGATCGCAATTATAAGTAGGAATGACTACACTAACTCGCGGTTTTTTGGTAAAAGTTGACATAATTTATCATTGATTTCGAGTCCATTTTTCTCAATCTTGACTTTTTTTTGAGAAATTTTTGGTCTGATTTTCAATAAAGTATTTTTTACGTAATTTTTCGTAACTGCCAATCGAAATAATTGTCAAAATCTCGCTCGAAATAGCCACAAAAATTTTTTGTTTCAGTATTTTTATGCAAGTTTTTTTTGAGAACAATATTAAATTTTGAAGTTTGTTTAAGCTCGCGTTATTTACGTTACTTTTGCACATAATCGATCGCGATTTTAAAGCATTTTACTTAGGTAATTTTAACAATTAATTACTATTTATTGAAAAAGCAATCGCCGATTTTTTTTGACTATTTTATGTCTTTACGCAATCAATTTTAGTTGTTAGTTTTGTATGAGAACTTTTTCGATTTAAGTTCCGATCCTAATACAGATTAGGAATTAAACTCAAGGAGACTATTAAGTTAAAATGTCTAGCTTTCTTTCGGATTCAAGTACAACACCTGATGCACAAGTTTCTCTGCCCGATGGTGGCCTTCAAATAATTGGACAACAAGACCAAACCAACGCTTTTTTCATTGAAGGCGACGGGGACGATATAGTCGGTGGCGGCAAATTGAGCGATACGATCGTATCCTATGAAGGGGACGATTTAATCTATGGATTTGATGGCGACGACCTATTGTTGGGTAAAGGTGGCGAAGACATCCTCGACGGCGGCGTTGGCAACGACCAGTTAATGGGCGGTGAGGAAAACGATCTGCTCAGAGGCAGTCTCGGCAGCGATATCCTTAAAGGTAACGATGGTGAAGACGTTCTTGAAGGTGGTCAAGGTCAAGATCTGCTCAAAGGCGGCGACGACAACGATATCCTTCTTGGCGGAACTGAAGCGGATACCCTTTACGGAGGCGATGGCAACGATCTTCTTAAAGGTGGTATGGATGCCGACGTACTTTACGGAGGCGATGGCAACGATACCCTAATAGGTGGATTTGGAGCGGATACTCTCTACGGCGGTATCGGCAATGATGTTTTTGAATTCTCTGCCGATGAAATGACTGCTGGCGAGATTGATGTGATAGATGACTTTGCATCTGGAGAAGATGCTATCTTCTTTAAAGGTTTAGGTAGCAGCGCGCAAGTGACCTATGACGCTCAAAGTGGCATGGTGTCAGTTGACGGTGAGGAGGTCTTAAAGCTGGATCCAAACCTGGGTTTGGATATTAAACAACAGAAGAATGGGGATTTTGAGTTGTTCTAGCCTGCCTCCTGCTAGTTAAGTTATCACGCATTGGTCTCGTTCTCACCAACAAAGCGAGAACGAGGCTATGTCGATAACCAATTGCTAAGAATCAAAAAAATTACTTAAATTTCAATAAATTAAAATAATTTAGTATCTTAGAAATCTATAGCTTAATGTGGCAAAACTATGAGAGGTGAACTCTCTACAAAAATATCAGCAAAAATAGTCAACGATTATTTAAGCAAAGGCAGATGGAATACTGCGATCGCCATCTGTATTAAATCTTTAAAAAGCGATCCTGACGATATTACTCTTAATTTGTTGCTGGCGAAAGCTTTTACTGTTAGTGGCAACTTGACGGAGGCGATATCTATTTATAAAAAACTGCTCAGAGAAAAACCCCAACAAGCCGAACTTTATGCAGAACTCGGTTTGTTGCACAGCAAAAAAAATGAAATAGCTAAAGCAATTGAATGCTATCAGCAAGCCTTATCGATTAAACCTAATTGGGCAGAATTAAAATACAATTTAGCAGTAGTTTGGCATCAACTGGGAAATTGGGAAGCAGCGATCGCCAATTATCAAGGAACCATATCGATCGAACCGAGCTACACCAAAGCATATTTTAACTTGGCAGCGCTCTACGACCAAAAAGGACAATTAGATTTAGCTGTCTTGAACTATCGTCGCGCCCTCCAATACCAACCAGACTACGTTAGAGCGCACAGTAATTTAGGTAGCATTCTTGCCAAACAGAACAAATTGGCAGAAGCGATTGAAGTTTATCAACAAGGATTAAAATTTGCTCCAGCGTGGGAAATTCTGCACAACAACCTCGGTCAAATTTTATTAACCTCCGAGCGTTCGACAGATTCATTAGTTGCTTTCGATCGCGCTCTCACCATCGAACCAAAATTTCCTCTAGCGCACTACAATTTGGGAAAATTATGGCTTATTGAGGGAGATTCTGCTAAAGCATCGGCATGCTTGCAAAAAGCAGTCGAACTCGAACCCAATAATATTTGGTATCTCAGCGATTGCGCCCAAGTTTTAATGGCAAGAGGCGACTTTCAACAAGCTTTTGTATATTTGCAAGCGGCGATCGCCCTGCAACCTGATTTTGTCGATGCTTATTGTCAAAGAGCGATCGCGCTAGACAGTAGCAACTTACTTGGTAAATTGAAAAATGCTTGCGCTGAATTTCTGTTCGCTCTCAAACAACAACAAGAAACGAGGATAGTTAGCGATCGCCTCTGGCAGACTTATTTCTATCTTGGCGAACTTTTGTTTGAATACGGAGCGTACAAACAAGCAGAAAGTTGCTATCAACGCGCACTCAGTCTTAAATCGGATGCAATCGCGCCATATTTGCGCTTGGGCGATTGTCTGGCAAAACAACAGCGCTTTGATGCGGCGATCGCTATCTACCATATTGGTTTGCAAATCGAAGCAAATCATCCTCAAATTACTTTTCAGTTGGGCAAAATTCTCGAAAAACAACAGCGTCTGCCAAAAGCGATCGACTATTACGAAACCGTTTTGCAGCAAGATTTAGAGAAAGATCGAGGAGAATGGCAAAAATTACTCAAACTCCAGGGCGATCGTCGCAGTAACTGGCAATTTCCACAAGCTATTTACCATCGCACCGAAGATTGGATTAGGTATTGTCAGTTTGAAGATTTTACCTATTATGAGGTAATTTGGGGGAGGAAGTCGTCGCGTCGCCAAATTTCTTCGCAAGTTCAACCAGAAGCGATTCCTCAATGGTATTACGAACAAAACCAAAAGCCTTCAGAATGCGGCGGTGTTACTTGCAGTAGGTGCATGAATCGGTTAATTGGTTATTTCAAACCGATTCAACTCAGTAAAGGGGTGTATGTTTGCTCGCAACCTGAATCTTTAGGGATCGAATCGCCTTTAAATTTTGTGGTGACAATTGCTGGAGGACTAGCTTGGATCGCGCCGCAAAAAAGCGAATGGATGATTTGCAACGGCATAGCGATCGTCACTCCAGATGGATATATTTTGGGCGATTTATCTCGCTATTATCCTTGGTATTTACCAGAATGTCCCTACCAAGAAAAAACGAACCATAATTTTTTTACGCAAGAAGAATTACCACCAATTGAAGAAATTAAAGGCAAAGTCGCAATTCTCTCTGGGCTTTCAGGACAAGTATACTATCATTGGATGTTCGACGTTCTGCCCAGACTGGAAATTTTACGGCGCAGTGGCATTAATTTTGAGGAGATCGATTGGTTTGTTGTTAATAGTATCGATCGACCTTTTCAATTAGAAACTCTTAAAAGTCTAGGCATTCCCAAAAATAAAATAATTGAGAGCGATCGCTATTCTTTTATCAAAGCACAAGAGTTAATCGTACCTTCTTTTCCAGGTCATTTAGATTGGGTTCCTAAAGAAACGATCCAATTTCTCAGACAAACTTTTTTACCTAAAAACTCGTCCCAACGTCATAATTATGCCCGACGAATTTATATCAGTCGCTCTAATGCTAAATATCGGCAAGTTCTCAACGAAACAGAAGTAATTCAATTACTGAAACAATATGATTTTACTGTAGTTTGTTTGGAAACAATGTCAGTAGCAGAACAAGCTGCTGTGTTTGCCAATGCCAAGGCGATCGTTGCACCCCATGGCGCGGGGTTGACTAATTTAGTTTTTTGCAACGAGAACACCAAAATAATCGAACTTTTTTCTCCTAATTACGTCAGAACTGATTATTGGATGATTAGTTGGGAATTAAAACTCAAACATTATTATGTTGTCGGTAAAAATTTTGATTGTTATCCGCTCAGACAATTAATGTATCAAAATTCTCTAACTGAAGATATTTCGATCGATATCGACTCGTTAGATGAAGCATTAAAAGCGGCGGGTGTCATGGACGAAAACTAATCTACAAGCTAAAACTTTATTGGTAATATTTATTTTTTAAATCGTGATTTCTACCTACTTAACTAATGCGATCGCAACTTGTGAAGAAGCTTTAATCTCTGAATCAAAGCCAATTGCCTGGCAAGAAGCTTGTCAAGATTTGGGCAATCTTTTGCAGGGAATGGCAAGATTTGAAGAGGCAATTTTTTGGCATTCAATGGCATTGGAAAAACAACCTTCTTTAGGGGAAGTTTATACTAATTTGGGTTTGTTATATGCTGGAGAAAAAAGTTGGAAAGAAGCTGTAAATTCTTTTCGCAATGCCATTAAAATTAATCCCAATCATGCGGAAGCATATTCTTATTTAGCACAAATTTATTCGCGACTTGGTCGTCAGGAAGAAGGATTGGAATTATGGTATAAAAGTTTCAATCTCAAGCCACAACAAGCAGACGCAAAGACGCATTTTCGTTTGGCAAAAAGTTTTCAAGAAAAAGGAAAAATCGATCGCGCGATCGCTTGCTATCAAAAAGCAATTCGTAAAGAGCGTCAATGGTTAGAACCTTATTACGAAATCGGCAATATTTTAACTACAGAAGGACAATTAGATCGAGCGATTAATTACTATCAAAAAATTTTGGAATTAGACCCCAACCAAGCTTTAATACATCATAAATTGGGGAACATTTGGTTACAACAAGGTAAATTTGAAGAGGCGATCGCCGCTTTTCGTACTACCATTCAACTCGTTCCAGACTTTCCTTGGTCGTATCGAGATTTGGTCAAAACTTTCATGCAATTAGAAAGATGGGATGAAGCGATCGCTACTTGTCAGGCGATTATTAGTTTAGTGCGCGAGTTTCCCTGGGTTTACGTGCATCTGGGAAATGCTTTGTTAAAAAAAGATTGTCTTGATGAAGCGATCGCCTGTTTTCAAAAAGCTTGTCAACTCAGAGGTTGGCATCATCCCCAACAAAGAAATTATCAGTTTGTCCAAGATTATTTTAGCTACCGTATTCCTATTTGGGAAACTAACCTACAACATTTAGTCGATCGCGCCGATGTTAAGGCGATCGAAATTGGTAGCGATCGAGCTATGTCTAGCTGTTGGTTGCTAGATAAAATTTTAACTCATGACTCTGCCAAACTAGTCTGTCTCGAAACAAAGTTTTCTCCCCAATTCGATACCAACATTGCTAAAACAGAAGTTGCCAACAAAGTTAGCAAATTAGAAGGAAACATTCACGATAATCTTGCTTCTTTGGAAAAGATTGCTTATGACTTGGTGAGTATACAAGATAAGCGCAAACTTCCCAGCCATATTCAACAAAATGCTATGCTGGCTTGGTCGTTACTCAAAATTGACGGGCTGCTCATTTTTAATGACTATCAATGGCACAATCCAATTAAACCCAAAAATAAACCACAAATTGGTATCGATAAATTTTTAGCTGCGATCGAAGCTGAATACAAAATTGTGCATCGAGATGCTAACGCTCATCAATTAATTATTCAAAAAGTATTTGTTCATTGTTGATTGTTCATAGTTCATTGTCGATTGTTCATTGTGTAGCAATAGCTTTGTCCTGCTAATTTAACTACAAAGACGCAGTATTAATCAAATTCTGCAAGCACTATGAACTATGAACTATGAACTATGAACTATGAACTATGAACCTAAACCACAAATCAATGAATAACGAACAACTGGCACTAACAACTGACAAAATAGAATCCTTAGAAAGTTATTTAAATCTTGGCAACTCCTTCAGTCAACAACAGCAATGGAGTGAAGCGATCGCCAATTACCAACAAGCTTTAAAACTTTCTCCAGAATCAATTTCAAGCGAAACTTATCGTAAACTAGCATTCGCTTGCAAAAAAAACGGCGACATACAACTTGCATTTTCCTATTTGTTTGAAGCTTACCAACAAGAACCTACTATTATCGATGCCCAAGAACATTATCTCCTAGGCGAGAAACTTCGATCGTATGGAAAACCAGGAAAAGCCGCCGATTGCTATCGTCAGGCGATCGCGCTAAACCCCGATGCGATCGAAGCTTATTTTCAGCTAGGAAAATTACTTACTCTTGAAGGATATTTAGATAAAGCCATCAATATCTATCGACGTGCCATTCAAAATCATCCCGATCGCGTCGAGTTTTATTATTTGTTAGCGGAAGCAAATCTAAGTCAAGCAAATTGTCAAGAAGCTGTTTTTTGTTATCGAAAAGCGATCGAACTCGATCCTAATGCCGATCGAGCATATTTTGGTTTGGCAGAAATTTGCAGACATCGGAAAAATTGGACTGAAGCTGTTAGCAATTATAAAAAAACACTGAAAATCAATTCTAATCATTACCAAGCCTGTCTTCAGTTGGGCATAATTTGGCAACAACAGCAGCAATGGGAAAAAGCGGCGGCGGCTTACCGCCAATCGATTTTACTAAATCCCAACGCGATCGAATCCTATCTCAATTTTGCTTCACTCTTAACTAAACAAAGTAAATACGAAGCAGCTTTTCATAATTATCGCCAAGTAATTCAGATGAGTCCCAACGCTTCAATTAATGAAACACAAGCAATTGCAGGATATCGTCAAGCGCTGATAACTAATCCCAATACTACAGCCAAAGATCGCTATCAATTAGCTAAATTGCTGCGAGGAAAAAGTCATTTTGCAGAAGCGATCGAAGAATATAAAAAAGCGATCGAACTCGATCCGAATTGTTATCTAGCTTACATAGATCTTCAGTATACTCCGATCGAGTCGCAACAATTGCATGAGTTAATCGATTTTTACCGTCAATTGTTGCAAAAACATCCCCATCTAGCGATCGCCTGGGGAAATTTAGGTGATGCTTTCACTCAACAAGGAAATCTCTCTGAAGCGATCGACTGTTATCAAAAAAGTTGTTTCCAAATCGCGATCGCTGCTAATCCCAAACTAGCTGAATTAGATTGGAAAGCAACAAAAGAAAATCCACCCGATTTTATTATTATCGGTGCTTCTAAATGTGGTACTTCTTCTCTACATCAATATTTGGGTTGCCATCCACAAATTTTATTACCTCATAAAAAAGAAATAGATTTTTTCTGGAAAAACTACGATAAAGGAATTGATTGGTATTTAGCTCATTTTCCTACCATTACCGATCGCGCTGATTTTCTTACGGGTGAAGCCACTCCTAACTATATTAGATTTCCCGAAGTAGCCGAAAGAATTTATCGTTTATCGCCACAAACTAAACTAATTCTTTTATTAAGAAATCCGATCGATCGCGCTGTTTCTTGGCACTATCATAAAATTAATACAGGTTTAACCAAAGTAAAAATAGAAGAAGCCATCGCGCTAGAAATTAAGCAAATCGAACATTTTTCTGAAAACAAAATTATTAAAACAGCTTTTTATAATCCAGACAATATTTTAAGCAGTTTGTATATCTATAAAATTCGAGAATGGTTGAAATATTTTGCTAAAGAACAATTATTAATCTTAAAAAGTGAAGACTTGTACGAAAAACCAGCAGAGATTGTCAAACAGGTTTTTGACTTTTTAGAATTACCCGAATATCAATTAACTAAATATCCCAAAGTTAATGTTGGTTCTTACTCACCAATTAGTGAAGAATTAAGAAATACTTTAGCAAACTATTTTCAACCTTACAATCAGCAACTCGAAGAATATTTAGGTAGAAAATTTGATTGGATTTGATTGGCAAAAATATTTGTATAACCATGAACAATTAATCTAGTAATTATGAAAATTATAAAATTAAAATCTAGTGTCTATAAAATTGTTAAAAATCTAAAGCTGCAAGTAAGATCGGAAGAACCGACAAATCTGGGGATGGCTTTCGATCGAAAAAATTCATATGGAAACTCAATTTAAAACTTTGTCCTTGTGATGTCAATTTTTTTGCGTATCTCAAGCAATTGAAAATTGAGAATAAAACTATCTACAAAAGCAATCGTGATTGCGCTAGGTTAAAAAATATTACCGATTTTTTTAACTGAGTAAATGAGCGAAACTTCTTTCAACCAACTTCTCAATCTTCAATACGAACCAATCTTAGAACATTTGGGCGATGATTATTTTGATGAAGTAACCGCCGCAGAATTTCCCCAACACATTTTACGTTTTCGCAATGACTCGTTATTATCTTTGTTAGGACTAAAACCAGAATCGATAACAGAAGACAACTTTATCGAAGCTTTTGGCAAATTTCAAAATAATGTTCGTCCTTTTCTAGCTTTACGCTATCATGGATATCAATTCGGATCGTATAATCCTCAATTAGGTGACGGACGCGGCTTTCTTTACGGACAAGTGCGTGGCATTGACGGAAATTTATACGATTTTGGCACTAAAGGTTCGGGAAGAACTCCCTATTCTAGGACTGCTGACGGTAGATTGACTCTTAAAGGTGGTGTAAGAGAAGTTTTAGCGGCTGAAGCGCTGCATCAATTGGGAGTTAAAACTTCTCGTTGTTTGAGT
>JBOFLQ010000280.1:0-55035 GCA_051657945.1 Xenococcaceae cyanobacterium
TAAATAAGCGCCGATAAAATAGCAGATCGATCGCTCGCCAACCCCATCAAATTCAGACTACCAATCCCCACACCAGCAAAAATAGCAGGAAGAATCGCAAAATACTTAGCAATATCATTGGCGATCGAAAAAGTAGTCAGCGCACCACGAGTAATCAATAACTGTTTCCCGATCGTCACCAAATCGATCAACTTAGTCGGATCGGAATCCAAATCCACCATATTCGCCGCTTCTTTTGCCGCTTGCGTACCCGAATTCATAGCTACACCAACATTAGCTTGAGCCAAAGCAGGAGCATCATTAGTACCATCTCCCGTCATAGCGACTAATTTTCCTTTACCTTGCTCTTTCTTAATTACTTCAATTTTGTCTTCTGGGGTAGCTTCAGCAACAAAATCATCTACACCCGCCTCCTCCGCAATAACCGAAGCTGTGATGCGATTATCGCCCGTCAACATGACAGTGCGAACACCCATACGACGTAACTGATCGAATCTTTCTTTAATACCTGGTTTGATAATATCTTTGAGGTAAATTACTCCATAGATATCGTTATTTTGACAGACAGCTAAAGGCGTACCGCCCAATCTAGAAACTCTTTCAAAAGCAGCATCTAGTTCGGGTGAAATTTTTCCGCCGCGAGAACGAACGAACCCTTTAATAGCATCTACTGCACCCTTGCGAATTTCTCGTCCGTCAGCTAAGTCAGTGCCACTCATACGAGTTCTAGCAGAAAATTCTATCCCCTCAGCTTGACTAGTATCGAAATCCACTCCTAGCCCCATTTGCTCGGCCAAACGCACGATCGATTTACCTTCTGGAGTTTCATCAAAAACGCTAGAAGCGAGGGCAATTTTTGCTGTTTCTTGGACAGAATGACCGTTAACGGCAATAAATTCTTCTGCCAATCTATTTCCTAATGTAATCGTTCCCGTTTTATCTAAAACCAGAGTATTGACATCACCACAAGCTTCAACTGCACGTCCAGAAGTAGCAATGACATTAAATTGAGCGACGCGATCCATCCCGGCAATTCCGATCGCGCTCAATAATCCGCCGATCGTAGTTGGTATTAAAGCAACCAGCAAAGCAATAAGTGCGGCAATACTTACAGGTGCTTTGACGTAATTGGCGATCGGTGACAGAGTAGCAATAACAACTAAGAACACTTGCGTCAGTACTGCTAATAAAACCGTCAGCGCAATTTCATTGGGAGTTTTACTTCGTTCTGCACCTTCTACCAAAGAAATCATGCGATCGATAAAACCTTTACCGGGATCGGTTGTGACTCGGATCGTCAGTTCGTCGGAAATGATCCGCGTTCCTCCCGTTACCGAACTAGCAATATCGGTTCCTGGTTGTTTCAGGACGGGTGCAGATTCTCCTGTAATTGCCGATTCGTCCACTGAAGCAACTCCAGCAATTACTTCGCCATCAGCGGGAATCATATCGCCAGATATTACTTTAATTTGGTCGCCTTTTCGTAAAGTAGTCGAACTAACTTCCTCAATCGAACCATCAGGCAAGAGTTTACGGGCAATGGTATCTGATTTTGTTGCCCTAAGTGCATCTGCTTGTGCTTTACCGCGTCCTTCAGCGACAGCCTCAGCAAAATTGGCAAAAAGCACTGTAAATAGTAAAATTACAGCAATTAAACCGTTAAAAACTCTCGGATTCTCCCCATCTGTAGCACCAAACAGAGTAGGAAAAATAGTGACGAGAAAAGCAACTATCGTTCCGATCCAAACCACAAACATAACGGGATTTTTAATGGCAATACGCGGATCGAGTTTTACAAAAGCCTGTTTTATCGCTCTTGCGTAAAGTCCTTTATTGCTTGCTTTCGGTGTGTGTTTTCTTTGCTGTCTTGTTTTTCTGACAGGAGAACGAACTTTTAGATTCATATTTGTTTGCTATATATATTTACTTGAATTGACAAAAGATAATTAAGCAAGAATTTTTTCCATAAAAATTTTACAGGGACTATCGTTGTAGCGATCGATCGAATAAAAACCTAGTTTTTGATAAAAAGCGATCGCATAGCTTTGTTTATTTGGATCGAATACATCTAAACGAATTATTTTGTAACCTGTTTGTTTGGCAAAATCTAAAAGCATTTGCGCGAGTTGAAAACCCAATCCTTGTTCTCGATAATTTTTTAGCAGCCACATTCGCTTTAATTCACAAATTTCAAAATTTAAGTATTTAATTCCTCCACATCCAACTACAGTTTCATCATCCATCACTACGAGAAAAGTACCTTTGCGATCGAAATAATCTGTTTGTACGCGATCGATATCCAACATTGGATCGTATTTTTGAACTGTTTCTGCTGTCGTTTCAAATAATTCTGCACAGATTTCAAGGATGATACGTTTGACTTCTTCTGTTTGATGAGGCTGTATTTGTTTAATTTCGAGCATTTTTGATTATTTTTCTGCATGATTATCAATTACCATCTAAAAAATCTTTTAATATATTTACTACAACGTCGAAGTTTATAAAATCATCAACATTTTTTCGGTCTTCACATATCCATGTACAAAACTCCATTTTTTTGAATTCTTGTATTTGTTTCGCTTCCCCATAGTCACCTATAGATTGTTTCATTTGATAAAAGCGACTTTCAAATAATTCATTTGGCAACAAATTTTCTATTCCCTTTTTTGCTTTAGCATTTTGTTGCTTAGGAATTTGTCTTACTCTCAAATTTTCTATATCTTCTGGAGGCTTGTTAGTATCGCAATCGTAAAGCAATAATAATTTTCTGTTTAATAATTCTGGATTAGCAACAAAAACCTTTTTTGTATTATTTAATCCAGTATCACCAGTATTTGAGTTTTTACCTTGACCTGTAGATGTTCCAACCCATTCAATATCAATTTTATTTAGTGTTTCGTGATAACCTAATAGTTCAAGAGCAGTTTTAATGTATTTTAGGTCTGTCTCTCCTTCAGTCAAGACTAATGGTTTAGTTCCATTTGTAATTGTTTTTTCTACTTCATCTTCAAAAGCTTTTGTCTTTTTGTAGTAATCAAAAGATTTTTGAAATTCAGAAAATCTTTCAGTTGTTATTTGATTTCCACTTGGCATTTCAATAATCTGAAATTCATTTGCTCCATATTGTTGTTCCATGCCTAAAATAAACAATGGAGAATGGGTAGTAACAATAAATTGAACCTTGGGAAATAATTTTAATAATTTTGGTAAAACCTCATACTGTAAATTAGTGTCTAAATGAGCGTCTATTTCATCAATTAAAACAATCCCTTTAATATTTTGAAGTTGAATACTATTGTTAATATCTGCCTTATCTGCGTAGCGTATTATCGTAGCAAATAAATTAAAAAGAATAGATTGACCAGAAGATAGATTATCTAAAGCAGGAATAATTATTTGATTTTCTCTGGCAATACATAGACGATAAGGTGTAATGTTTCTATAGTTGATAGCTAATCTAACAAGCGGATCTTGCAAAACTGCCTTCAGTAAATCTTCGACATTTTTTCTACTTTGTTTTAATTGATATTTATTTTGCCAATCATTTGAAATTGTTACAGATTGCTGATTATTTTCAGTTTGAATAAGATCGAAATCCACCATAGAATCAAGAAATACATCAAGTATCCATGATTTGTTTTCTTTTAAACTGCTTTCTATACAAATAGGCTTTTTGAGTTGTCCATTATATTTTCCCTCTATTTTAAATACTGGCTCGCTAATAATTCCTTTACGATTTAGCCAATGAGGTATTTCTCTTCGATTAGATGGAAAATAACAGAAAGCATTTTGATAAAAGCACTTTTCAAAAAAATTTTTATCTTGTGGTGCAACAACTTTGTGATTACCTTCTACATTCCATGAATGTACTAACTCAAAACGTCCTTTTGTTTTATCTCGATAAGAATTAACATCTAGCTTACCCGTTTTATCAACATAGGAATATTTTCGATCTTCCTCGATGAAATCAAGCAATCCAATACTAAATTCTGAATTAAGCTTTTGGTTAGAACCCCCACTTATTTTAAAATAATGCGATAACATAGGCGTTTGTTCTGGCACTATGTCTAAATAAGCTAATTTGGCAAATTCAATTAGCGCATCAACGATATATGACAAAAAAATACTTTTTCCTGAACCACTAGATCCAACAACCACAATAGGTTGCGGTGTATTATCTTCATTAAAGGGTAAAGATAAGTCCAAAAAATTAATAGATCCAACATTTTCTAAAAGTATCTCTTTTAAATACATCAGCTTTTTATGTCCAATTGAAGATCTCGCTTGACTCAATTAGTGATAACGCATTCAAATAGATTCTCCGATCTTATTTATAAATTTTTAGCAATTTCAAACCCTTCAGCGATCGGTCCTAAAACTAAAACTGGAAAGAAAGTTAGCGCGCCTAGAATTAAAATCACCCCAGCAGTTACGCCAGTAAACAAACCCGTATCGGTGCGGAGAGTACCATCACTCATTGGTACTGCTTGCTTGCGATACATACCATCTGCTAGCAGTATTAAAGCAACGATCGGAATGTAGCGTCCTGCTAACAAACTGACACTAGCGCTAAGATTCCACCAAGGAGTAGCATCGCCCAATCCTTCCAATCCCGAACCGTTGTTAGCTGCTGCTGAAGTATATTCGTAAACTACTTGAGAAATACCATGAAAACCTGGATTGGAAATTCCTGCTAAAGTATCTGGAAATGCCAGGGCGATCGCGCTGGGAATGAGAACTGCAAAAGGATGCACTAAAAGAATTACACTGGCAAAAACGATTTCTGGTTTTTCAATCTTGCGTCCGAGAAATTCGGGTGTACGTCCTACCATTAATCCTGTGACAAATACTGCCAAGATTAGATAAATGAATAAATATGCCGTACCCGTTCCTTGTCCGCCCCAAATTATTTGTAAAAACATATTGAAAAGAGTGGTAAAAATCCCTGGTGGCATCAAAGAATCGTGCATACCATTAACGGCACCGCACATCGTTCCAGTAGTCGTTACTGCCCATAGTGCTGTTTCTGCCCAACCGAATCTAACTTCTTTTCCTTCTAAATTTGGTTGCTGTCCTCCAAGTAGAGCATTAATTTGAGGATTACCTTGGTACTCTCCGACTGCGGTAATACCAATTAACACCACAAAAAGAACAAACACCATTCCAAAAATCAGCCAAGCTTGTTTGATATTGTTGGCAAAGATTCCATAGGTATAAATTAGTGCCGAGGGAATGCAAATCATCGCCCATGTTTCTAATAGATTGGTGAAAGCATTGGGATTTTCAAAAGGATGGGCTGAATTAATGCCAAAAAAACCGCCGCCGTTTTCTCCTAATTGCTTGATCGTCTCAAAATGAGCTACTGGCCCTAGTGCGATCGCCTGGGAAGCACCTTCAAGTGTTGTCGCAACAGCAGGAGGGGCTAAGGTTTCAGGTACGCCAGCAATTAGTAATAATATTGCACCAACAAAAGATATCGGTAGCAAGATGCGGGTTATCGATCGCGTTAAATCGACATAAAAATTTCCCAAAGGTTTACCCGTCAAACCTCTAATAAAAGCAATGCCAACCGCTAAACCAGTTGCAGCAGAGGTAAACATCAAAAAACCCAAAGCTAAAACTTGCGAAGCATAACTAAAAGTAGTTTCGCCAGAATAATGCTGTTGGTCGGTATTAGTTAGAAAAGAAATAGTCGTATGTAATGCTAAATCCCAACTCGGTGCTGATAAATTTGTTGGATTAAATGGCAATAATCCTTGCAACATAAAAATGGCATATACGAAAATTGCCATTACCAAATTGCTATAAAGTATCGATCGAATATATTGCCATCCCGTCATTTCTTCGCGATTTCTTATGCCTCCGATCGCATAAATTAATTTGTCTAGTGGGTTTAAAATGCGATCGAGCCAAGTTTTTTCCCTAAGAAAAACACGAGCCATATATTTCCCCAACAAAGGGGTTGTCACCACAAAAATAACTAGCGTTAAAGCGATTTGAATCCATCCTTGTAACATCGAGCGCAATAACTCCTTTACGCGAGCGGTTTTTGGTCGGGGCGTTTCCTAAAATGTCCCAACAAATTTAGAAAACGTTCCTATATGACGAAACATTTTTACACTTCAATCGTTAAATAATTTTCTTGAAAAAACAAGGTATAGAAGGGTATAGAACTGCGTTTAAAAAATGTTTATTGCTTAGTTTTATTCGAGCTATTTCTTAAGACATAAAACCGTTTAGTGCGTTTAGACAACCCATAAACAAACATATATATTTGCCATAAACGCTAGCGTTCTGGCGATTTTCAAAGCTAAGTTGGAGTAAAACTTAGATTGACAATCGTTAAACTATGAACTTATAAACTATGAACCATGAACAAATCTAAAACTTTAATACGTTGGCTAATAGTTACACTTTTTGCCATCATATTAATTTTGGAATTTTCTACACCAAACGAGTATGTTTTCGGATATTTATATATAGGTGCTATCTTATTAGTCAATTCTCGTTTGAGTAGGAAAGCGAGTTGGCAAGCAACAGTAATTGCTATGGTATTAACGTTATTAAATATTTGGATACCTAGCGGTACATTGGTTAGCACTCCAACAATCGCAAATCGTCTCATTGCAGTCATTGCTATTATGGTGACAGCTTTATTGAGCAATCGCAATTTGCAATATCACGAAGAAATTACTCAAGCTAAAGCACAACTAAACGCACAAGAACAACTAGTCAGACTCAGAGAAGATTTCGCTTCGACCTTAACTCACGATCTCAAAACACCTTTACTAGGCGCGATCGAAACAATTAAAGCGCTTCAGTCGAGTAAATTTGGTGCGGTATCGTCATCGCAAAAAAAAGTACTAGCTACGATCGAACGCAGTCATCGAACCAGTCTGCAATTAGTAGAAACTTTATTAGATATTTATCGCAACGATACAGAAGGTCTAAAATTAAATCGAGCGATCGTAGATTTAGCTATTTTGGCAGAGGAAGTTACTAGCAACTTAATCGAATTAGCTTCGGCTCGTCAAATTCATCTTAATGTCAATTATGGCAAATCTGATTTTCGATCGTCTTTAT
Source organism: Xenococcaceae cyanobacterium (assembly GCA_051657945.1). Lineage (GTDB taxonomy): Bacteria > Cyanobacteriota > Cyanobacteriia > Cyanobacteriales > Xenococcaceae > CAZJTL01. Next base: position 7,084 of record JBOFLQ010000280.1, read on the forward strand.
GGGTCAATGGCGATGCTGTTCAGCTTCAACGCGTGTTTACTAATCTGATCGTCAACGCGATCGACCATTCCCGTAGGGGTGGTAAAGTAGAAATTAGTTTAGAAGCCCTATCTTCATATCAAATCGTGAAAGTTATCGATCGCGGTATGGGTATTACCAAAGAAGAATTACCTTACCTATTCGAACGATTCTATCAAGGTCATGGCGATCGCTCCTCAAAAGGATCTGGTTTGGGTTTATATTTATCCCGACAAATTATTGAAGCTCATAGCGGTACAATTTGGGCAGAGAATCAAGCCTCTGGTGGTGCAGTTTTTTGTTTCAAACTTCCCGTCTATCCTTTTGAAAAAAATATTCATTCATGACCGCTGCTACAATTCGAATTTTGTTGGTTGAGGACGATGAATTATTTCGTTTGGGTCTTCGCATTCGTTTAGAGCAAGAACCCGATTTCGTAATTGTTGCTGAAGCAGAAGACGGTGAAACAGCGATCGAACTGACAAATCGTTACCCTTTAGATTTAGTCTTATTAGATATCGGTTTGCCAGGAATCGGTGGTATCGAAGCTTGTCGGCAAATTAGAAATCAATACCCCAACTTACCAGTTTTGGTTTTAACATCGCACTCGCAAAAGTCTTTAATTGTCAAATTAATTGAAGTTGGCGCAAGAGGTTATTGTCTTAAAGGAATTCCCGCCGAAAAACTAATTTTAGCGATTCGTTCGGTTATTGCTGGGGCATCTTGGTGGGACGAATTTGCAACTAAAGAAATACGTTCTGCTTTTGAAGTAAATTCCCAATCGATCGAACCCACCGACTCATCTAATTCGGTAAATCCCTTGACGCAGCGCGAACGAGAAATTTTGGAACTAATCGCCACAGGTAAAACCAATCAAGAAATTGCTGAAATTCTCTACATTAGTTCTGGAACGGTTAGAGTTCACGTTCATGCCATTTTACATAAATTAAACGCACGCGATCGCACCCAAGCTGTAATTATCGCTATGCAAAAAAAGTTAATTTCCAAACTCTAAACAATTTCTTTCAGCCTAAATAATTTTCTTCATCGAGATTGTAGTTCTTTTCGTGACGTTCTCCCACATTAAGCTAGCGCTCTAATGTGGGCTTCAAGAGCTAACGGCGCGCTTTCGTCAATAATGATGTAACATCATTATTGACGCGCCTTAGAATAAGGCTAACTGCACCCATTCTAAGTCTGAAGTTTCCTGCTTCACGGGTTGAGTATCACGGACGGCTTTAATTTCCGAGGTTTCCTCGGAAATCGCGTCCTCCTCTTGACCTCGACAGGCTGTGACCGTGAGACCCACGGCATTTAAGGCACGAGACAGCAAATTTCTCGCTGCATTTTCGTCTCTATCCATTGATAGATTACAATTCGGGCAATCGTGAACCCGAACTGATAAGTCTTTCGGCACTTCTGTGCCACAATTACTGCACTCAATACTGCTTTTTCTGGCGCTAACTTCAACAAAATGCTTGCCGTATTTTACTACTACTGCTTGCAAGATATTGAAGAAAGTTCCCCAAGCTGCATCAAGTATACTTTTCGCCATTCTGGTTCTAGCGAGACCTCTAATGTTAAGCTTCTCGACTCCGATTAAGTCGAACTGCTTGACTAGCCAATGGGCTGTCTTGTAAAAAAAATCTTTTCTGGCACGAGCAACTCTTTGATGGATAAGAGCTACACGCTTTTTCTGTTCGTGCCAGTTCTTCGAGTCTTTTTCTTTTCTAGCTAACTCTCGTTGCTGTCTGGCTAAATGTTGTTCAATCTGTCTGAAATGCTTTTTTACTGGGATTTGAGCGCCTTGTGCTGTAGTGAGAAAACGTTGCAAACCCATATCGATAGCAGTAGCAGCTTTGACTTTTTCGACAGGTAAAATATCTGGAACTGTACCATCAAGAGCTGAGATCGAGGCGTAAAATCCGTCTGCTTTTCGTACAACGGTACAAGTTTTGAGAGTAAATCCGTCTGGAATTTGACGATGAACGACTACTGGCATCTCCCCAATTTTGCTGAGTTTGATGGTGTTGCCAGTTATTACTACACCAGCTTTCGGACAATTAACACGAGGGTAAGTAAAAGACTTGTAGTCGCCGTATTTTTTGAACTTGGGACGACCTCCTCTTTTACTGCGGCCGCTGTTTCCGCCTGTGAAACAGGCTCCAAGTGTGCCGCCTTTTGCGTCAGGAACAAGCCATCTTTTCCAAGCTTTGTCCAACCGTCTTAGTACGTCTTGAAGACACTCAGCGTAGAGTTCTTTATATTCTGGAGTGAGCTTTTTGAGTTCTGGCAGATAGTTTTGTTGAGTGTAGTAGTCTACTTGAACTGGTATTTCTCCAATCGGTTCAGAAACTAAGCTACATCTATCTATTTGACATCGAGTACGACGTAACCAATCTAAACGTTCTGCTAATGCTCTATTCCAAACCAAACGACAGAGTTCTAGCCACTTTTCTATAGTAGCGACTTGCTTTGTTGATGGTTTGATTTTGTACTGGTAAGTGATTAGCATAGTTATCAATATATCATTTACCGAAGGACGCGGTTTCTGAGGTTTCCTCAGAAACGTGAGCCGTCCGTTATGACAAAACAAGATATTTATACAAGAGCTAATCGGTCAGTTTATTTGCTTACCGCGCATATTGTTTTTGTAACTAAATATAGGATAAGTGTACTAACATTACCAATGATTGAAAGGCTAGATACGATGTTTAGGGAAACTTGCTTGAAGTGGGATTCAACTTTAAAAGAGTTTAACGGCGAAAACAATCACGTCCATCTTTTAGTGCAGTACCCTCCAGACGTAGCACTAGCCAAAATGATTGCTAATCTAAAAACAGTTTCTAGTAGACCGATCCGAAAAGAGAACGATATTGTTGGCAAAAATATATAAGCTTGTCTTTTAGTTTTTTAAGTTTAAATTTAATATTTAAATGTTTGTTTTTGCTTAATATAAATTCATACGCCACAACGACCAAAAATCGTACCAATAATTTTGAGGTTATTGACGAAATTATAAGGGTTTGGATAACATATAAAAGAAAATTCGTGGGATTGGTGTGTCTATTTTTAAAAAATAACTCTACAAGCTTTATTTCTCGTTGCCATAGCAAACTAGACACAAATACCAAATCGTAACAGCTTGTAAAATTTACTTGACAAAAGAATACTAGTAATGAAAATCCATATTTAGGGATTGGCATTACTAGTATTTAGCTGTAATTGAAAGAATTATTTGAATCGAACTAACATATCAACTTGAGATGTAGATTTATCTGGCATGGTGGTAGCGCCGCCTATTCCTACTAAAGAATTCATCAAATCCAGTGCTTCGGGAGTTACATTACCTTTCTGGTAATCGGGTAAACGATTAAATGCCGAAACAAAAGGTTCTAAATCGAGATAGAAATAACCTAAATTCTCACTTGGTAGTTGTTTGACGATCGCGCTAAATTTAGTATTGCGATCGAAAGAGTTTGTTTTAGAAAGAGCGATCGAATCCATTACTGAATCTCCAAGCGTAAATACTAAACGATTATCTTTCAACCAACCATAAGATAAAGCAACATTGCTGTTGGGCTCTCGCCATTGAGTCATTGTTGTACCATCAATATTTTTCTGATTTGGAGTCAAACCAGAATGCTGCATTAAATTTTCTAATTTGGCTAAAGTAGTTTTAGCTGTATCTGGATTGCTAGTTTCTAAAGCTAAAACACCGCCCAATCCCATTCCTAGGTTGGGAATAATTGGTGATTGTGTGGATAGAATTCCCAAAGCAAATTCACCATTCATCCAACCAAAAATATCTCGATCTAAATCGAGTCCTACATTATTTTTAAACTGAACTCTAGCTTCATTTAAATAATTACCAGTATCTGGTATTTGTTCGAGTTGAGTTACAGTATTCGACCAATATCGATCGATTTTTTGTCCGTTAAAAAACGCGATCGTGTTGTCGGGAAATTGAGAAATAATTTGACCTTTGCTAGGTGATAAATCTAGAGAGAATTTTTCGGAATCGAATTTAGCGATCGCTCGAACGTGCAAACTTTTTTCCTTACTACCAATCCCGATCGCCATCGATTTAACCGAGTTTAATGGCAAAGTATTCAAGGTCGTCGTTCCTCCCATACTTGCCAAATCTTGCAGTAACTTACCGTAGTTAACGAAATAAATTTCAGCAACAGAGCGATCGAGTTTTAGATTTTGTGTCAATATCTGTTTGGTTTCATCGTTACTTACAAGAGAAGCTTCACCTTTATAAACATCGATCGCTTCTTCAACAGTAGCGCGATCGATTCCTGCCACTAAGCGATCGTCTAATAAAGCAGTATAAGCTGTTTGTTTCCTCTCAGAGTTACTTTCAGTAATCGTAATACCTTTATAGTCTGTCTGTTTGAAAGATCGATTGGGTTCTTTTTCTAATTTCTTGAAAAAATTATAGGCTTGTAATTTATTTTTAATCCCAAAAATAAGTAAAGTACTATTTTCAGATCTTAGTCCTGCTGACGAACTTGGAAACACAGCAAATGCTGCTCCTCCTAGCCAGGGTTTAATATCTCCTTCATAGGTAATATTCGTATTAGAAAATAACTCTTTTTTGGCGCTATCTACATTTTTTTGAAATAAGCTTTGAGGAATACCAATTTGTTGTAGCTGCGACCAATCTTGTGCTTCCGTAGAGACATAGCCAATAGCAACAGCTTCTTTAGGGATGATTTCGGCAGCCCTAAGAGGCGTTAATTCGCTTCCAAACAAAAAGCGATTGCTTAGATAATATCCACCAGCAGCGATCGCAATTCCCACACCAACAATGGGCAAAAAATTACGCCCAGTTCTTTGATTAGTCATTTTTTACCTAACAGATTGAGTCTACTAATAACTTAGGTAAAATGTTTGACGGAAGTTGCGATCGCGATCTTATTATTTATGTGTCCCACCACTAGTAGTTTTTACAGTGAACCACACCCCTTTTTGCCTTTTGAGTAAATCGCTATTCTTGTAGACATTTAATAATCGAACGAATTACATAAAAAATCAATCCTGCAATAGTACTAGTTAACAGAATTTGCAATAACCTTGGTTTTTGTGGTGACGGTATTTGCCACAAGTCGAGAGTTTTTCGCATACCACCACTCGCTAAGATTTTTCCATCTGGACTAAAGGCTAAAGAATCGGTGGAGCTATTTTTTAAGGTTTGTAGTTTTTGTTTTTTGAGAGAGTAATTTCCATTAGGCAAGAGATCTAATCGCCAAAGAACCAGATGTGACCACATATTTTTAGGATGGATCGAACCAGTGGCTACAAAAAGTTCACTAATACTTTCGTCAGATTCTGTGGATGATAGCGATAATTACTTAAATAAATCAAAATAGAGGATTTTTAGAAGAGCGATCTTAATTAAATAGATTTAGATAATAGATCGAACAATCGAGTTATTTATTATGAATAAATCGCTCGAATATTTAAGTTAAATTCTTTAAGCAAAAAAATCGATAATAAATTGAAGTTTTTTGGGTTGGGTTTGATGCTTAAACCCAATTTACAAGAGCGACGATCGGTCTAAAGTATCCTTATTATCAACAGCGATCGCCTTACCTACGATCGCGAACGATATTTGCTGTGAATTGTTTATCTGCATAGAGGGCAGTATCAATTCCATCGCCGCAATAAAACATTGTTTTAATAATTTGCAAATTCCTATTTTATTCATGAATATTTGCTTGTAAAATAAATCAGACAAATAATGTATAAAAAAAGTTATTATGTAATAATTATGGATTTTGATTTTGACAACGAAGCTCTTGAACTTTTAAAGGCTACATTAAAAAATGGCATTTTTTTCTTATTATGTTATGCAGGATTATGGCTGTTATTGAGTAAATCAATAACAAATAAAAAAGCAAAAGCTATTACGATTGGTTTAATAACACCATTTTTTTTCTATTATTCTGTGGGAAGTTTAGCTTATCCTTTAATGCTGTTGCTTTATATAGCAGAAATCGATCCTATTGGTATAACATTCAGTTTGATTATTGTTCTGTTGATTCCATTGTCTTTGCTATCGGGAATACTTGTTGCATCTTACTTACTTAAAAACAAATAATGTAGCTATTCTTTTAATGTTTTGGGTTTTTAAATACCAAATTCAAATTATTGGCTCGGTTAATTACAATGATGAAGATCGGGTTTTTTATGGAAAAGTAGAATATATTCGCAGTTTGATTAGCTACGAAGGTCACGATGTAGAGTCTCTTCGTGCTAGTTTTCAGGAAAGCGTAGATGATTATTTACAGCTTTGTAAAGAGAAAAAGATCGAACCCGAACAACTTTTCAAAAGAAGTTTTAATGTGAATATCACGAAGCAATAAATTACCTCGTGTCGCCGTTCCTCCGTGCTATAAATAGACACGGCTTCCCTTATACCGTCTTATTACGATGATGAATTTATCCAAGGTTGACAAAAAAATGTAGGGACATTCCATGGAACGTCCCTACCTTTAATATTACGACTAAAAAATTGTCTTAGAAAGTAAAAGTCGTTCTAATCGTACCAATTACGACATCGCTATTATTTTCATTGTGGTCGGGTGCTGTAATCCAAACAACACCAGGAGTGATAGCAATGTTATCTGAAAGCTTATACTGATAAAATCCTTCTACATGTATCGATGTATCTGGATCTTCGCCTAAGTCAGAAACACTCGAATCTGCTACTTTTGGTTCTACGCCCACAACAATACCGCCCAAATTACCTTCTTTAAGCAAATCGGGGAAACCTAAAGTTACAGCCGCATTCCAAATATCAAAGCTACCGCGATCGATCGCGCCATTCAAACTAGAAAGAGTTGTCGCTTTAGTGTAGCCTCCCCAAGCGCCGAGAACGATACTTTTATTAATTTTCCAAGAAGCTTCTACGCCATAAGAATCGCTATTGGTAGGAACTGACGCACCTAGATTATTTCTGGCAAAAGAGAGGAAATTAGAACGATTGCTGCCAGTAAAAGTATCGAGGGTATTATAACCACGCACGTAAGTTAAACCCAATTTGAGACTATCTTCTAGCTTAAAAGTTATCTGTCCCAAAGCGCTATACGCACCGTTAAACAAACCTTCGCCTTGATTGGGGGAGTTCGCTGTAGGTGTTAAATAACCCAAACTAACTTCAAAGTTATCGTTTAATTGACTTCTTACACCAACCCCCGCACCAACAACTTGGTTGTAAATAGGGTTACGAACGCCAAATAAAGAGATCGCACCACTAGCGCTATCGTCATAACGATCTAAGAAACTAATGGTATCGGTAAAGTCATAAGAAATTCCTCCCGTCCCTTCAACAACAACTTCCGTGCGATCGCCGACAGGAAATTTATAGAAAAGGGTTTGTAGGATTATGTCGTTATCGGGTGTAGGTTGATAAAAGCCTAAATCGCCCTCAAAAGTACCTGTGGTTTGACTAAAAGAAGGAAAATTGCCAGCCGACAGCATGACATAAAGACTGTCTTTACCCGTGAAACTGCTAGACAAGTTCAAACGAGTTCGGTTACCGAGAATAGTGATTTTATCGATTTCGTCACCATTAACATCATCTCCAGTTGCTACGCCAGCCAAACCAAAGACAACTTCACCCGTTAATTTGGTTGTCGTTGAAAATTGATTGTCTTCTAAAAATTTAGTACGACCCTCTAAATTGTCTATTTTCGTACCCAAAGTCGCTAATTCTGTTTGAAATTCTTGCGTCAGACGCTGCACTTTCTCCATATCTTCGCGCATGACTGATTCGCTGGAAGCAATTAAACGCTCGATTTGATTCATACATGCGTTCAAACCAGCCGCAAATTCATATCGACTTAGTGATTTGTTGCCTCGATAAGTGCCGTTAGGATAACCTGCTATACATCCATAGCGTTCGACTAAGCTTTGTAGTGCTTCGTATGCCCAGTCCGTCGGCGAAACATCTCGTAGTTGAGAAACGCTACTTACTTGTTCGAGTGAATCTGTTTGAGTTGTTTCGTTGTAGCGATCGACCTGCTCGAGTAACTCGTCATTAGAGTTAATCGTTCCTGCTGTGGCTATTCCAGAATTAATAAATTCACCCGCTAAAACAGCGATCGAAATCAAACACAATGGTCTAGTAATCCAAGATTGCCAAAATTTTCTATTCATAACTCTCACACCTAATTTAATCTGCTCTTATGCTGTCCATGATTTATGTCAGCTAAGATCCACTCGCTTAGAGAGTTCCCAATTATTCCAGTCCAACATCGTCAACGCAAAAAAACGTTACCTTGAGTCGATCGCCTCAGCATTCTAAAATTATAAATTTAGTCAAACTTAAGATAAAAATACGCTTCTTCTGAGAATATATTGTGGCAGGAAAAACTAGGGGCTTCTTTTGTCTTATCCCCCTAGAACAAAAAAAATGACGATTCCTTCACTCGAATTCGATCCTAAAACAGATAACATCAAGGTATCTGACCCCTCTCCAACTATTTCTGTTCTTTGGGATCGAGTTATTCGACAAGCTGTAATTAACAATAAATCTGGCCCCACGGTAGCCTCCCGTGCCTACAGCATCATGCACACTGCCATGTTCGATGCTTGGGCAGCTTACGACCCCGATGCCATTTCCACACAGAATGACGATCGCATTTCTAGACCAGTTACAGAAAATACCATCGCTAACAAAACAGAAGCGATGAGTTTTGCTGCTTATAGCGTTCTTCGGGAACTATTTCCAGAACAGAAAGCTACATTTGATGAATTAATGCAGCAACTCAAATTAAACCCCAACAACAAAACAATCGACCAAAGCACTGCCCCTGGAATTGGTAACAAGAGTGCATCGGTTATACTCGAACAACATTACCGCGATCGCTCTAATTTTCTCGGTCGAGATGCTAATGGAACACAAGGTATTCCTTATTCTGACAATAGCAACTATCAGCCAGTCAACCAGCCAGATAAAGTAACCGACATCGAACGCTGGACACCAGAACACGTTCCGATCGACGATCCCAAAGGTAAGGAACAAAAATTTTTGACTCCACAATGGGGCGAACTGATTCCCTTTGCGCTTGAGACAGCAGATGTATTTCGACCTCCCGCACCAGAATCTTTTTTATTAGTTGATGGCAAAGTCAATCTAGAGAATAAAACAATTACTACCGACGACGGCAAGGTTGTTAAGATCGATCGCGACCAAATTGGTAAAACTATTAATCCTGACTTTATCGACTCTGCCGAACAAATAGTTGACATTAGCGCTAATTTAACTGACGAACAAAAATTTATTGCCGAATTTTGGGAAAATGGAGCGGGTACTTCTTACCCACCAGGTACTTGGATGGGAATTGGTGAATTTGTCTCAGCCAGAGATAATAACTCTCTCGATGACGATGCCAAAATGTTTTTCTCTTTAAGTAATGCTCTTTGCGATGCTTGTATTGCTACTTGGGATGCCAAACGCTACTACGATTATACTCGTCCTGTCAGAGCAATCCGAGAATTGGGAAAATTGGGTTTGATTGGTGAATACGATCCACTATTGGGTGGCTATGCGATCGATGCCTGGGGTGGAGTGAATAAAGGAACTCAAAAGATTTTGGCAGAAGATTTTATTACCTATCAAAATCCCAACGGTAATCCTTCCCCACCTTTTCCAGAATATACATCTGGACACAGTGCTTTTAGTGCCGCAGGTGCAGAAATACTCAAGCTGTTTACTGGCAGTGACTATTATGGTGCTTCGGTTACTTTAGAGCCCGGACAATCTCGCTTCGAACCAGGAGTAACGCCAGATGAAAAAATAACTTTGGAGTGGGACACTTTTTCAGAAGCAGCAAGAGAAGCTGGTATGTCTCGTCTCTATGGCGGCATTCATTTTGCTGATGGCAATCGATTCGGGCAAATTTTGGGAACAGAAGTAGCCGACGCGGTTTGGAATAAGGCTCAGTTTTTCATTCAAGGCGAAAATGAAGTTTAATTTCTCTAAATTTTATTTCCTGTTGCAATTTTCGATCGAAGTCGTTATCATAAAGTCATAACGACTTCGAGTTAATCAAATAATAGTAAACCAAGCATAAATATAGATGAGAAGATTATGAAAGACAGAGTACCTAGTGTTATTTTTAAAACCAGAGTCAGAGACGAATCAGTTGGTGGCCCAAATCCTTTCCGTTGGCAAGATCGCACCACAGAGGAAATTTTTGGCGGCAAAAAAATAGTTTTATTTGCGCTTCCTGGTGCATTTACGCCAACTTGTTCATCAACTCACTTACCCCGTTACGAAGAACTCTACGAAGAATTTAAAGCTTGTGGAGTTGATGAAATTATTTGTTTGTCAGTCAACGATGCTTTTGTAATGTTTCAATGGGGTAAAAACCTAGGTGCTACAAATGTTTCATTGCTACCAGACGGCAATGGAGAGTTTACCCGCAAAATGGGGATGTTAGTCGAAAAATCCAATCTTGGTTTTGGGATGCGATCGTGGCGTTATTCGATGGTTGTCAATGATGGCAAAATCGAGAAAATGTTTATCGAACCAGATTATGATGATAATTGTCCTACCGATCCGTTTGAAGTTTCCGATGCTGACACCATGTTGAATTATTTAAAGTCAGTTAAAAAATAGGGAACAGGCAATAGGAAAAAAATGGAAGCGTTTTATGCGGGTACGTTAGCTAGTTTAGTTGCTGGTTTGGGAACAGGTGTAGGCGCGCTTCCTATTCTCTTTGCCAATACTCTCAAGAAAAAGTTTCAAGGAACTTTGTTAGGCTTGGGTGGTGGGGTAATGTTGGCAGCGACAGCTTTTTCACTAATTATTCCAGGCACAGAAGCCGCGATCGAACGAGGATATTCTCAAACTCTAGCAGCAGGAATTGTTAGTATAGGAATGATGTTAGGTGCGGGCTGTTTGTGGTTTATTCACAATAATTTTCCCCACGAACATTTTTTTCAGGGTAGAGAAGGGTCAGAACAAATAAATTTTCAAAGAATCTGGCTTTTCATTATTGCGATTACCATACATAACTTTCCTGAAGGATTAGCAGTTGGCGTTGGTTTTGGTGGCGAAGATATAAAAAGTGGAATACCCTTGGCGATCGGTATCGGTTTGCAAAACATGCCAGAAGGATTAGTCGTTGCTATTGCCTTGAGAGAATTACAGTATTCGATCGCCCAAGCCTTCGGTTTTTCACTATTGACGGGATTAGTAGAACCGATCGGCGGTGCTGTCGGCGCAGGGATAGCTAGTTTCGGTCAGTTTATTTTACCTTGGGGAATGGCTTTTGCAGCAGGATCGATGTTATTTGTCATTGTCGATGAAATTATTCCTGAGATCGATCGCACAAGCTGTGGACAAGAAGGTACTCTAGGTATCATGGCAGGATTTGTAATAATGATGTTTTTAGATATTGCTCTTGGTTGATATCTGAAAGGGCAAATCGTGACAAAGATTTAGTGCTTAATTTAAGGAGAATGCAATCATGGTACAATCTCTCTCTCAAACAAATTTCTATCAAACTCGCATCGACCTTGCTTTTGAAGTTCGATCTGAAGTTGTCAAACTACTCAATCAAACTCTGGCTGCGACTTTGGATTTAAAAACTCAAGTCAAGCAAGCGCACTGGAATGTTAAGGGCATGAACTTCTATCAATTGCATGAGCTATTTGATGCAATGGCAACTGAGTTAGAAGGATATGTAGATTTAGTAGCCGAACGCGTTACAACATTGGCTGGAACAGCTATGGGAACGGCTCGTATCGCTGCTACCAATTCAATTTTACCAGAATATCCTTTAGATGCTGTTGACGGTGTAGAACATGTTACCGCTTTGGCAGAACGTTATGCTCTTTATGCAAAACATCTTCGCGCTGCGATCGACCAAACAAGCGAACTAGGAGATGCAGATACTGCCGATCTTTATACAGAAGTTTCTCGCGACATCGATAAGCGTCTGTGGTTCTTGGAAGCACATTTAGTCAAAAAAGGATGAATTATTAGGGGTTAGGGGTTAGGGGTTAGTGGTTAGGGGTTAGGGGTAATAGGTTTTTTACTCATTACTCATTACTTATTACTCATTACTTAATTCCCTAGCCCCTATTCCCTAATTTTTGGAGATTAAATTAATTATGAGTTATGATTTTGATTTATTTGTAATTGGTGGTGGATCGGGTGGAATTGCTACCGCCAGACGCGCAGCAGAATACGGCGCTAAAGTAGGAATTGTCGAATTCGATCGCCTGGGAGGAACTTGTGTCAATCGCGGTTGCATTCCTAAAAAATTGATGGTTTATGCATCCAATTTTCCCAATCAGTTTGAAGAGGCACAAGGATACGGTTGGAGTCCAGTAGAAAGTACTCTCGACTGGTCAAAAATGATAACTGCCATTGACAACGACTTAACTCGTCTCAATGGCATCTACGATAAAATGCTCGATAATTCAAAAGTACAACTCTTTCGAGGTTACGGCAAATTTGTCGATCCGCATACCGTAGAAATTGGCGATACTAAAGTAACCGCAGAAAAAATTCTGATTGCAGTTGGCGGTAGACCAATTAAACCAGATATTCCCGGTATCGAACATACTATTGTTTCCGACGATATGTTTCACCTGCCACAGCAACCGAAACGGATGGTAATTATTGGCAGTGGTTATATCGGCGTAGAATTTGCTTGCATCATGAATGGTTTGGGTTCGGAAGTTACTTTAATTACTCGCGGTGATAAAATTTTGCGCGGTTTTGACGATGATATTCGTACCGAAATTCAGGAAGGAATGAGCAAACACGGTATTAGAATTATTAACAACGGCAAACTCAAAGCGATCGAAAAAACTGACGAAGGACTAAAAGTATTTTTGCAAGAGTCAGAAGAACCAGTAGTTGTTGCCGATGCAGTTGGTTTGGCGGCGACGGGTAGAATTCCAAATATAGATAAATTGGGATTGGAAAATACTAAAGTAGAAATCACTCACGGTGCGATCGCTGTCAACGAATACAGTCAAACAAGCGAACCTCATATCTATGCAGTAGGAGATTGTACCGATCGCGTTAATCTTACTCCCGTCGCGATCGCTGAAGGGCGGGCATTTGCCGATACTCATTTTGGTGGCAAAGACAAGAAAATCAGTTATGAAAATATTCCAACTGCCGTATTTTCAACTCCAGAAGCAGCTACCGTCGGTTTAAGTGAAGCAGAAGCAACAGAAAAATATGGCGATGCTATCAAAGTTTATCGCTCTAAATTTAGACCTGGATACTATGTATTGCCAGGAAAAGATGAAAAAAGTTTGATGAAGTTAATCGTCGATCGAAATACAGATAAAATATTAGGCGCGCACATGGTGGGAATGCATGCCGCAGAAATTATTCAAGGAGTCGCGATCGCGGTAAAAATGGGTGCAACTAAAGCTGATTTTGATGCTACTGTTGCCATTCATCCTTCCTCTGCCGAGGAATTTGTGTTGATGCGATAAGAAGAGAACAACGGCACGGAATCTGAGGTTTCCTCAAATTTTGTGCCTTGGCAACAGGCAAATAAATAATTTTCGGCGCGACTAATAATTCACTATCTCAAATTTTGGGAAGTTCGAGTTTTTCTGCGATCGCTGTTTCGACAAGGCGACAGAAAAAATTGAAAGCTATTGTTTCCGAAAATGAAGAGATGAAGAGATGTTCAAACGTAGTAAAACCAATAAGCGCACCTTTAACTTCTACACCTTTAGTTGGTGTTCTTAATAGTTGTTGGGTTTCGTGCCTCAACCCAACCTACAAGATCGGCGATCGCACTGCTCAGCTAAAATTTGAATTGGAAGGAAATACTTCAGTATGGCTGGATAAGCTCCTTGGAAGACAACGAGCATTCACTCTTCCTCATCGGCGAAAATAATGGTGTGGGGCATTATGGTTTCAAAGAAAATAGCGTGGTCAATACAGGCATTAAACCACTTAGTGTCACTCAAATCGGCTCTAGTGAAGTTGGCATGGGTAAAGTTAGTTTCCTGAACGAAAACTCCAATCAGCCAAGCTCCAGTGAGATCGGCTTGTTGAAATCTAGACTGAAGCATTCTCGAATGGCTCAAGTCGGCTCCACTCAAGTTAACCCTACGCAAATTAGCTCGATACAAATGACTTCTGCTAAGGTTAACCCTACTAAGATCGGCACCGATAAAACCAGTAGTCTGGAGAGAAGCTCCACTCAAGTTAGCTTGTTGCAAACTAGCCCCGTCGAGTATAGTACCGTCAAAGCTAACTTCTTGCAGATTGGCACTATTAAGAATAGCTCCGCGCAAATCACCACTCAGATAAGATCTGGAAAGATCGATTCCGCTCAAATAGGCACCACGCATATTCCAGTCATGCCCCAGGTGAATGGAAGAAAAATCTCTTTCTCCAGAGGCATAACGGCTGAGCAATTCCTCAACACTAATTCGTTTTCTTTCAATGATATTCCTAACTCCTCTGTTGAAACTCTTGATGAACTTTACTATACTGCATCTCATTTATGGCAATTGCTTCTCAAACCAGAAAAAACTTTCAATATCAATCTTCAAATTACCGATCTTCCTGATGGTCAACTAGCCGAATCCACCATCATCAGCTTCGACGACTCTGGCAACCCTAACGGTGGCACAATCTTCATCGACTCCGATGCCAATTCTAAAGGCTGGTTCATAGATGAAACTCCCTTAGATAACAGTGAATTCTCGAATAGCAGAGGTGCAGAGAAGCAGAGGGGCAGAGGAGAAAATTACTTCTTAGCTGATTCAGATTCTGTTGCATCTGGTAAATACGACTTCCAAGGAAAACCAGTATCGATCGCCTCTGCAACGACTCTTCAACGACTGTATTCTATCCCTCTCTCTCTCAGTAACTTGATAAAAAATTCTTCTAATGACTGACGATCGATCGTCGCACTAATCAAACGGGCATCTGTTTGTTCTAAAGTGGCTATAAATTCTTGAAGATTACCTCGAATGCTACCATGCCAATAATTATCTTTGAATACTATATTGGGAATCCAAGTTTTGAGTGTTTGAGGATCGCCGCCTTTGACGATAACTTGATAAGCATTAGAGAGTTCGTCACTACTACCTAAAATTTCTTCTAGCGAACCGACGCAAAGTAATTCTCCCAAAGCTAAAATTGCAACGCGATCGCAAATTTGTTCCACATCGGCAAGAACATGGGAATTGAAGAAAATAGTTTTTCCCTCTTGTTTGAGAGATAAAATAATTTCTTTCATACGATAACGTCCGAGAGGATCTAACCCAGACATTGGTTCGTCCAAAAATACTAATTCTGGATCGTTAATCAACGCTTGCGCCAAACCTACCCTTTGCAACATTCCTTTGGAATATTGTCTGAGTTTCTTTTTGCGGGCGGTAGATTGCGCCAAACCAACTAAATCTAACAATTGGGGAATGCGTTGTTTCTGTAGCGAACGAGGAATTTGAAACAATCCCGCCGCTAATTCCATAAATTCCCAAGCTGTTAAGTAATCATAGAAGTAGGCATTTTCTGGCAGGTAACCAATTTTTTGTTTAATAGCTCGATCGCCGATCGGATGTCCTAATAAAGCAGCTTTTCCCGATGTCGATCGAATAATTCCTAGTAGTATTTTTAAAAGAGTGGTTTTTCCCGCACCATTAGGGCCTAATAAACCAAATGTTTCGCCTCGATTTACCGATAAAGAACATTCTTTTAGCGATTCAATTTTTTGATTCATCCAAAAGCCAGTACGGTATACTTTACTCAACTTCCAAGTTTCTAACACTGGCAAAGTTTGAGTTACAGTTTGAGTGTCAGTTAAGTTGGTAGAAGAATGCATGGTGTTGCTCGAAAAAAAAAGATCGGGGACTACATATATAGAATTCCCCAATCTTTTTAGCTTGTTAACACTAGTATTTACCGAAAATAGAAAATTAAAAATTTCTATTTTATTGAACGATTACTTTACCACCCATTCCAGCACCGCGATGTGGTTCGCAGTAGAAAGGATATTCCCCAGGGGTAGCATCAGCAGGGAAAGTTGTTTCGTAAGATTCTCCAGGAGAGAATACTAAATTTTTGTGAGATAGCTTTGTCGCGATATCGCCTACTTTGCCGTCAAAAACTGCATTGTGGGGCGCTAGTTTGTTATTAACCCATTTAATCGTATCGCCTGGTTTAACAGTGATAGTATCGGGATCGAATTTTAGCATACCGCTATCAGAACCCATTTTCACGGTGTATGTTTCTGCTGCTGCTGGATTAACCGCCATGAAAAAGCTAGCAACAACTATTAAAAGTGTAGATAGTACTAAACCCAATTTTCTTAACATGTTTGTTTTCCTTCGACTGGAGTTGTTTGCTAAATGCCTAGCGCGATCGAGGAAAAATCTGCCGATAACTTCGTACTTTTTTCGAGCGATCGAAACATCTAGCAAGGAGACGTTTGCACTTAGAGATTAAGTAGCCATTGTTACTCTATGAAATATCTTACTACATAAGTTTGACAGCTTGTCTAAGTTTTACAATCTGTCTTTTGACGAGATGTTCGGCATCGCTAAGGATGGTATTTGGTTACATTTAATTTTCGAGGAGAACAATGTTAAATAAACTATTTGCTATGGTTTTGCTAGTTTTAGTTGTTAGTGCTGCTGTGGTTAATCCCGCGATCGCTGGAGATGTCACTAAAGGCGCATCAATTTTTAGTGCTAATTGCGCTGCCTGTCACTTAGGTGGCAAAAATGTGGTGAATGCTGCTAAGACTTTACAAAAATCCGATTTAGATAAATACGGTATGGCTTCGATCGAAGCGATCGTTACTCAAGTAACTAAGGGCAAAAATGCAATGCCAGCTTTTGGCGGTCGTTTAAAGGCAGACCAAATCGAAGATGTTGCTAGCTATGTCTTAGCACAATCTGACGGTGGTTGGAAGTAAAAACGTTTTGAACGAAGGCAGAGGGCAGAAGGCAGAGGCGCGACGTGCAGATGTACAATTGCAGGGAGATTCAGACCCCCAGCAATTGAAGACCGCCAAACTTCGTATTGGCGGGGGTCTTAAACCCATAAGTTATAAGGAAGAAGACAACTCAAACATATACGCACCAAATCGCCTCCTGACATCACGCCTTCAAGGGCGAAGCCCGATAAATTAACTAAAAAATAACATAAACATTCGATCGTTTTGATAATCTCGCTTCAATTAGAGGCGAGATTGTTATTATTGGTCTTAAACAATTAAGAAAACTGCTTTTAAGGACAAAATTAGCGATGATACCAAGAGGAAAATTAGTTGCCATTCTTACTGGAGTAATTTCAATTTTAATTGCGATCGCTTATTTAGTTATCGTGCAATTACTAGATTTTCGAGGCGAAATGCTACCCGCACCAGTCAGTCAGTTGCCATCGATCTCTTTGATTGACTTTAAAGTTGTTTTCGCTTTACATTTCTAAGTAGAAAGCAATAAGATCTCAATACGATAAGTATTTTAATACCATGAACGAGCTTACCTCCAATCAGTACTATCTTCTGATCGAAGGAAAAGAGCCAGTTGTCTGGAATATTCACCAAAACAATCCCAATCCAGAGCTACTTTGGACTGTTTATTACAACAAAATTCTGCAAATCTTCGAGCAAAAGTCACCGATAAAAGGTTTAGTTGTTTATATTACCAGAGACGTACTCAATCGCTTGCCTTCTTATGGGGAAAATGTTGTCGTCATTATTACTGCCGATGAATGGTATCGCATTCCCAAATATGCACACAAAGTTTTAGCTGTTTTTAAAAGCTACGGAACGAAACCATTTATTGGCTGCAATCTTTTAGTTCAACCTTCATATCAAAATTTGATGAGCCTGGTTCAATATTTGAGAATTTGGCTCGCCTGTTTGCCAGGATTATTTAACTATTGGTGGCAAATTGTCAGAAGTTTTTTATTTGGCAATCTTAAAATTCCCCAAATCTACACCATTCCTTTGGGATATTATAATTTGCTGGAACTACCAATCAAAGATTTAAAAACTCGTAACTACGATGTTTTTTTTGCTGGTAGTGTTTTTAACGATTCCTATTCTAAAAATTTTTTCAAAGCTAAATTAGCTCTCTTCCTCAGACCACCGAAAACTCAGGCTCGTCAAAAAATGCTCTTCAACGTCGAAAAATTTAAGCAGGAGCATCCAGAATTTGAAGTTAAATTAGCCCTAACCACTGGCTTTTTTGCCATGACGCAGGAGCATTTACAGACTTATTCCGAACGCTTGATGAATGCCAAGATCTGTTTGATTCCTAGAGGAACATCCTACGAAACTTACCGTTTTTTTGAAGCGATTAAGTATGGTTGTATCCCCATAGTCGAACCTTTGCCTTCGCGTTGGTTTTACGACGATTCGCCTGCAATTAAAGTAAATAATTGGTACAAACTCGACGGAATTTTAAAACAGTTGCTAACTAATCCCTATTTGCTGGAGAAAAAGCATCAACAATCTTTGCTGTGGTGGAAAGAAAAATGTTCTGAAGATGCTGTGAGCAACTATATGATTGAGAAATTAACAGCTTTAAGCTCTTAAATAATAAAAAGTGCGGATGGCGAGACTCGAACTCGCAAGGGAGACCCACACGCACCTCAAGCGTGCGCGTATACCAATTCCGCCACATCCGCGTTTTAGCAATTATAAATTTAGCACATTTAATTCCAAATTGTTGAAATTATTTTTTTTTCACAGTTTTGTCGAAAGATATTCTTACTACGGCAACGGATACGTCTATCTACACGACGAATATACTTCGGCTTCTTTAGTGCCGACTTCATTGCCGTAACAATTATCTTTGACCAGCCGATAGTAAGTTCGAGTGGGAATGTAATCGATCGGATTGCAACCACCATATCGCAAAATCAAAACGCAAGCCCAAGAATACTTTCCTTTAAGAATCGCCCCAACAACTTTTTCTAATTGTTTGTTTGTCATTTTTACAGGTAAAAAAATTTTTAAAATTAATTAACTTATCAAAATTGATTACGAATCATCAGCAATATCTGTTTTTGGATATTACTCAATCTATTGATTACGAATGAGAGCAGAGTAATATGCAAGTTTGGTGACTATTTTTAAAATTTAATAACTTTTGCTTGACTTTTACCTAAAAACAATCTTAAAAAAACAAAGTATTTTTCCCGCTTCCATCCCAGCTATTCCCCAATCGCTACTCCCTCTCAAGAATTACAATGAATACATCAGCATCTATTAATACTGGCTATCAATCGATCGTTTATGACTACTGCCACACCAGCAAAAACTAAATACGAAGCGATAATTGGACTAGAAACCCACTGTCAGCTAAATACCAATACGAAAATATTTAGTAGCGAATCAACTAAGTTCGATGGAGATAATCCCAATACCAATGTCTCCCCCATTTGTTTGGGTTATCCTGGCGTTTTGCCAGTTCTCAACGAAAAAGTACTAGAATATGCCGTAAAAGCGGGTTTGGCTCTTAACTGCCGCATTGCGCCCTACAGTAAATTCGATCGCAAACAATATTTTTATCCCGATTTACCGAAAAACTATCAAATTTCTCAATTCGATTTGCCGATCGCCGAACACGGTTGGTTAGAAATCGAACTCGTTGACAAACCAGGTGCCGAACCTTTTAAGAAAAAAATTGGTATCACCCGCTTGCATATGGAAGAGGATGCAGGTAAATTAACTCACGCGGGAAGTGACAGACTTTCGGGTTCTACTTATTCTTTGGTAGATTATAACCGTGCTGGCATTCCTTTGGTAGAAATTGTTTCCGAACCAGATTTGCGATCGGGCAAAGAAGCCGCAGAATACGCCCAAGAATTACGCCGCATTATGCTTTACCTAGGCATTAGTGACGGTAAAATGCAAGAAGGTTCGCTACGTTGCGACGTAAATATTTCCGTTCGTCCGATCGGACAAAAAGAATTCGGAACGAAAGTGGAAATCAAAAACATGAACTCGTTTAGTGCGATTCAAAAGGCGATCGAATACGAAATCGAACGTCAAACTGAGGCGGTTGAAAACAACGAAAAGATCTATCAAGAAACTAGACTTTGGGACGAAGCGACGCAACGTACAATTAGTATGCGATCGAAAGAAGGTTCGAGTGATTATCGTTATTTTCCCGAACCAGATTTACCCCCGATCGAAGTTTCTCCCCAACAATTAGAAGCCTGGAAGGCAGAAATTCCCGAACTTCCCGCCCAAAAACGCGATCGCTATGAAAATAAGTTAGGCTTATCTGCATACGATACCCGCGTTTTGACTGACGAACGTGCCACGGCTGAATATTTTGAAGCGGCGGTTGCTGCTGGTGGTAATCCCAAACAAGTAGCAAACTGGGTGATGGGAGATATTGCAGCTTACTTAAAAAATGAAGAGAAAAACATTACCGATATTTCTCTTACTCCCGAAACTCTAGCCGAACTAGTGGAATTAATTGAAAAAGGAACGATCAGCGGCAAAATTGCCAAAGATATTTTACCAGAATTAATTGCTAAAGGCGGTTCTGCCAAAAAATTGGTAGAGAAGAAAGGATTGATTCAAATTTCTGACACTGGCGCGATCGAACAAATTATCGATGAAGTGTTAGCGAATCATCCCAGCGAAGTGGAAAAATTCATTAGCGGCAAGGGAAATATGAAAGGTTTCTTTGTCGGACAAGTAATGAAGAAATCAAGCGGACGTGCCGATCCTAAATTGACTAATCAATTGTTAGATAAAAAGTTGAAAGAGTTACAGAAATAGGATTATTTTTGAATGGAAAGGAGAGTTAAAAATGACTCTCTTTTTTTTTAATTGTCCAATAAAAATTTACCAAATCGTATTAACATTACTCACAGATATCTTAGAATCTCGGCTGATTAATGGAAGACTTAGATCGCATTGTTCGAACAATTTATTAGCCGCAGCACTTAAACGAGGGCTATCTTCTAAATACCAAATTAAAGCGTGAGTGTCACTCACCGCATCAGACATTAAATATCCTCGCGAGGAAAGTTACGACTCATTTGCTCTCTAACTTCAGCAATGTCTTCATCACTAATATCTATACCTTTCCACAATCCCCGTAAAGATTTGCGAGGTTGCGATCGACCAACGAATAAATCTCGTTTAATTTGAGGGGTTATTTGTTCGATTAAACTAAGATCTTGCACTATTCTTAATAATCGCCTGTAGGGGTTTGGCAATGCGCCTTACCCCTACTCCAGTCTAATAGTTTAAGTCATCTTTAGATGACTAAGATATCGATCCAGTCGTATGCGCGACGACTTTATGTATGAGGCAGCGATTTCAATCGCTGACAGTTGATGACAATGGTGCAAGATCTGAGATTAAACGCACTTTATCTAGTGATGAAAGTTGCTTGGCTAAATTTAAAACTTCTTCTAAAGTTATAGATTCTGCCATTTTGCCTCGATTTCTACAGCTAATAAATAAATTCTAATCTGAAGTAAAAACAATGTCGTTATTTTCGATCGCCGTCTGATTTTCTAATTATCTTTATTTGAAAAACGTACGTTTGTCGATCGTAATTCTCGATCGCAAAAAACTGAATTCCCAACTCTTCTAGTAATTGATTAGCTAGCTTTTGGGAGACATATCCTCTATCTGCGAAAAATTACGATTCTTCATTCAACCATTGTTTGATTTCCTGTACTAGCCAGATAGCTTCGTCTTGACTCAAAGCACCACCAAGATTATAAGTACGATTGATTGTCCGAATACCTACTTGAAAAATTGAGCCAGTACGCTGAATAAAAATATCTACGATTAAAGAATTAGGACAACTTTGCCTACCATATTTTTTAATTAAAAACTTTCTCTCTAGCTGAAAATTATTTGACTCAAAACTAAGTTCTGTTTTAGTCCCGCCTAAAATAATAGTATAAATTGAAATCAACAAAACTAGAAAAAATCCCAAATAAGGTAGAAAAATACTAATTACTAAACTAAATGAAAATAACAAAAAATAAACAATTAATCCTCCACAACCAGCATTGAAAATTTCATTCAATCTGGCTAATCCCCCTGCTGGAATTTTAATATGTAATCGTCGTCGCTCTTGTTTCAGTTCGAGCAAACTTTTTTGGGGTTTAAGTTTTAAATACTTTTGATTAGGTAATTTTTTCCCAATTGAAGCATCAACAAAGTTAGCTGACCTTAAAGCCTCCAAAGCAGTTTTCGCGCTAGGGAAACGCCTTTCTACAGAATTTTCTGTAATTATTTCCAACCAATTAATCAAATCTGGTTTAACATTAACGCGATCGCGAAACTGAATTCTCGAATCTTGACTGGGTAAATCCGCAGGTGAGATTCCTGTTAATAAATGAATTAGAGTTGCCCCCAAAGCGTATAAATCCGAAGCAGCAACTGCACGCCCCCAAAACTGTTCTAAAGGCGCATAACCAGTCGTTCCAACTATAGTAAAAGTTGCTCCTGTTACTGCTGTTTGTGCTTGTACTGCACCAAAATCAATCAAATAGATTTGTTCGTCTTCTCCCAAAATTAAATTACTAGGTTTGAGATCGCGATGAAGTACGGGAGGATTTAATTCATGAAGATAAATCAAAATTTCGAGAATTTCTTTGGCAATTGTTCTAATTTTTTCTTCATCAAAAAATCGCTTTTGTTCTAATAATTCTTGCAGAGAAAAACCAGGAATATAATTTTGTACTAATGCCAACCAAACTAGATCGTTGTCGTTACCTAATTGCTGCTCCAGCGCGAAATGCTCTCTATATTTAGGAAGACGAGGATGATTTAAACTTTGTAAAATTTGTGCTTCTCTTTGAAATAGTTTTAATTCTTTAGAGTGTATTTGAGAACTGAAAGCTAATAGTTTGATAATTACTTTTTCGTTAGTATTTAAATCCTTTGCCAGCCAAGTTTGATGTCCTGCCGAGGCGTGTTTTAACTGTTGTTGTAATTGATATTTGGCTTGTAAGATTTTTTGTTTAGTAAACACAGTTTTAATCGGGTGAGAAGACAGACAAAAGTAAAAACTTATGTTTTAAGATTTATTAGTTTTTTGTCCCTTGTCATCTATCATTAGTTATTATCGGTAAGATATTTTTGACAATCGCCAATTTCATCGAAAACCGATTTCCGCACAAAAGCATAGTTCATTCTCTGTTAGCTACTGTTATAATTGCTGCTGTGTCAGTTCCTTAATCAAATTAACCCGAACTCAGGTTTATTAATAAAATTTGTCGATCGCAAAAGTAATTTCATAGTAATCTTCTAACTAAAAGCAAAAGAATAAAATAATTTGGGAGTAATGCGATCGCGATTGCGCTGGGCGCACGCTGCGCGATCGAAGTTTTTATTAAACAAATGGAAACTTTAAATACTCAAACTCTGATGACAATTTTTCAGGTAAACGCAAAAAAATAAAACAATACCTTCTTTTACGAAGACAAAAACCGCCGCATTCAATCTATCAAAATAGTGAAAAAGAACCTATATCCATAGAGCGATTTAACTGATGAGCTAGATGAAGTAGAAATAAGATGCTCAATAAAAATGAAAATTGTATTTTATGAAACTGAATTATTTTGTAAAACAAGTTTCGATTGTAGGACGTTGGATAGCTACATCTTTGTTTTGTTTGTCGGCGATCGCTTTTGTTTGGCAGGGTGCGTTTTTATCAAATAATGCCGCTATGGCTGCTCCTGCTACAAGCTCTCTCATAGCAGCAGATATGGGCGATCGAATTCAAGATAAAACCAGTGAAGGGGCAAAAAATTCCAAGAATTTTATTCAAGATACCAAAGAAAAGGTCGAACGAACTGCAAACAAAAATGCTAGTAAAGTCGATCGAGCTACAGATGAAGGTAGTTTCGTCGAGCGCAAAGCAAAAAGAGATGCGGCTAGAATCGAGCAAAGAGCAGAGGAAGATGCTGCCCGGACTCAAAAAGCTGTAGACAAATCGAAGAATGCTGTCGAGCGTACTGTTGATAATATCAAAGATACTTTTAGCAATTAGAAAATAAACATTAGTTGGAAAATAAGACACATTAATCAATTGTCGTGACGTTTCATGTAAACGGAGTTCTTACGGCGTTCACTATGGCGAACGGCGGCTAAACATATCCGAACGGCGGATGAACATATCCGAGGAAACAGCGTCACGACAAAATCCGTTGAAGATCGAGAACGTTATTTTCGATCGCCCATCCGATTTTCTAATTATCTCCTCTCAAGAATGTATGTTCGTCAATAAAATTTCTCGATGGCGAATTGATTTGATAGCAACTTCCCAAGTAAAAGCAAAAGATTGAAATGATTCGGGAGTGATGCGATCGCGATCGAGATCGATAACTACTTTTTCAAAAATTTTGAATAAATGATTGCGTACTGTTGCTAGTTCGCCTAAATCTTCAGTTGAATGTATTTGTTCGATCGATTTAAGAATTTCTAGATTGTACATGTCGGCGCGATTTTTTTGTTTGCCTTCATACCAAAGTCGCAATTGCCAAAACCCAGAAATGCAAAGAACGGCGATCGACAGCAACAATCCTAATAAGTCAGCATACTCGACAAAAAAATCGGGACGATTTCGATTGTAGTAATTTTTTGCACCCTCATGAAATGGCAAACCCAGGTTTTTAACGGAATCGGGTGGGGCGATCGCCGCAGCTTGAGAGTTATATTTAACTAATTCGTTGCGAGTCTCAAAGAGAATGCGAGTTACTTCGTGAATAATATCTTCAGGAAGATCGGCACGAGTAACCAAGATCGATCGCACGGCGACGACGGGTAAATCTCGATCTGGAATAGGAATTCCTCCGTTATAAGTGCCTTTGGGAATTTGACTGACTTCCAGATTTGGTTGAAAAAGTTGTAGCGCTGCACCCTGTTCGATCGGTATTAGTTTAATTTGAGGATCTTTTAAAAGTTGACTGACTCGATCGTTTCCCAAAGCAATTACTCGAAATAATGCGTCTATTTTTCCCTGACGCAAAGCAATATAAGCTTGACTGGGTGGTAAGATTGTAGATTGAAAATCTGTTTTGCTCAAACCATAGTGAGAAGCTAACATCCAAAATAGACGATACGAACCGCTTCCTTGTGGTGGAATGGCAACGCGTTTTCCTTTAAGATCCCCAACGCCGTTGATTTGAGACTTTGTAGTTGCAATCAGGTGAAACATTTCGGGAAACAAAACAGCGATCGCCCGTGTTTTAGGATTCAAAGACGTGTCGCTTTGCAGCAATGCTAATTGCGCTTTATTTTCTACCAGCAATTCTTGATTTTGGCTAGAACCTTGAGTTTCCAGAATTTTGAGTTGAATCTTAGATTGATGGGATGCAACAACCTTAGCAAATGCCTCTGCAAAGGCATAATATTCACCATCTTTTGCACCTGTAGCTACATTCAACGTATAGATGCGATTGTGTTCGCCAAACCATTGCCAAGAAAAAAGGCAAGCGACGACAATACTAAATAAGATAACTGGCAGCGCAAGTTTATTCTCGTGAGACATTTCTATAACAGTTCCCGACATAATTCGTCAAAAAGCATTCTCGTTGCTTTGTACAAAACTCTTATCATTGCGTCTTTACCCGCTATTTTTACCTCACCCCTCCTCAATTTGTCGTATTTCTCGCCCAAATTTTGACCGACATATGTTTGCAATCGCCGATTACCCTCTGGGGCAATCCTATCGAAACACCACATATATAATTGCGATCGACAAACGCTCGATCCTGACAACACTCTAATAACTTTTTCGCCCGACTGAATCCATTTGTAGCCCAATCCCAAGTAAAGCTGGAAGCTTCTTAACGATCGATATCGCAATTGAAGTTTGCCATTACTGCTAATTTCTTCTTCTAACCAAGGTTTACCATCAATTAGAAATTTATCAAGTGGATAAATTTGGATTAGCAACAATGTTGACAATATAGTGCCGAATCCAAATTTCTCGAATACTTTAAGATATGCTTGGTACTCGCATTTATCTATTTCGCGATCGAGCCATTCTTCGATCGCATTTGCTCTTAATTCTAAATCGATAATTGCAGTAGCATGAGCGCGGGTATATTTGCTAATGTCAATACCCAAAGTTTTTGCAATAGAATTTTTGTAATTATTCTCGACTCGCGTGTAACTGTGAACTTCTGCAAACCATCCTATAAAAGGAGAATATCCAAGCTTGGTTGATTGCCGTAATACACGTTTTTGAGCTTCGGGAAATTCAAATGACAAACGTTGGCGTAATTGGTTGACGAACGCAGTACGTAGCTTGTCTAGTTGTTCGATCGCGAAAAAATTACCTCGAATTTCATTAATGCGATCGCAATTGTACCAAGACAAAAACCTTAAAATGAAATATGACCGATTAAAGACATTCCGTCAAGAAACCTACCAAATGTTAGGAAAGGCTCATGATGCAACATTTGAATTAATCGATAGTGTAATGACAACGAGAAATGCGAGTTGTTTAGCTGAGTTTTCCTCTGTCTTTTATTCAGGAGAAAATGGTCGAGTACCTATGAAGCTCTACAAGATAGCCGACCAAACAGAAGTAAATTAATGAGAAGATATGAAGCCATCATGCCTTTGAAAAGGATACAGGAGATGTTGTAATTATTCCCAAAAAACGAGGAAGAAAAGTCAAAAAAACTTATATACAAGAAGTTATCAAATTACTAGATTTAGAGAATTGGCAAAATGACACAAAATAAAAATTTAGAACGCCAACCTTTAGATTATTACTTGGCTTTAAAATATCCTATGTCAATTTATCCAGAAGAAGAAGGAGGCTATACAGTCATCATTCCTGACTTACCCGGATGTATGACTCAAGGCGAAACATTAGCAGAGGCGATCGAGAATATTGAAGAAGCCCGCGAACTTTGGATTGAAACAGTTTACCTAAGTGAAAAAAAACAAATTCCTTTACCTTCTAGAAAAATTTAAATTATCGTGTAGGGACGTTCCATCGAACGTCTCTACATTCGATCGCCACGATTTTGTAGACTGGGGTTCGATCGCAATATTGCGTAAGCAATATTGCTTAAAAACGAATCTTTTAGTATTAATTAACGCTTTCTAGAATCAAGTTAATGTAATCTTATTTAAAAATCCCAAATTATCAATATTTAGAAGCATGTTCGCTAAAGCAAAAAGAGCCATCTTCTTCACTCTTCCTTTGTCTTTGTTTTCTGTTTCAGCAATAGCCCAAGAAGCACCAATAACACCCGATGGTACAGTACCAACCGAAGTTAACTCTTTGGGTGATTCTTTTGAAATTACAGGCGGCGCACAAGCAGGAAGCAATCTGTTTCATAGTTTTAGTAATTTTTCTGTCCCTACAGGTGGAGAAGCTTTCTTTAATAACGCGGCGGATATCAATAATATTATTTCTAGGGTAACGGGCGGAAAGATTTCTAATATTGATGGGTTAATCAAGGCTAATGGTAGCGCAAGTTTATTTTTGATTAATCCAGCAGGAATTGTTTTTGGACCAAATGCTTCTTTAAATATTGGTGGTTCGTTTTTGGGTAGTACTGCGGATAGTTTGGTTTTTCCCGATGGTGAGTTTAGCGCACTTAATGCTCAAGGAAAACCTTTGTTGACGATTAATGCGCCTATTGGGTTGAATTTGCGGGATAATCCTGGAGATATTGTCAATCGTTCTGTTGCTCGAAGTCCAATTGGCGAAACTAATGTTACTGGTGGAAATGTTGGATTGCAAGTTAAAGGGGGACAAACTTTAGCTTTGATAGGTGGAGATGTGTTGTTAGATGATGGCAATCTGACAGTAGATGGTGGGCGTATTGAAATTGGTAGTGTTAAAGGTTTAGGAACAGTTAACTTTAGCTCAAAAGAAAAAGGTTTAGTATTCGATTACAGTTCAATTAATTCTTTTGGAGATGTTAATCTACAGAATACAGCAGTTGTAGATGTGACTGCTGGTGGTGGCGGTGATATTGCGATCGCGGGAAAAAATATAGGGATAAATAATAGTTCTCTTAATGCTGGAATATTGAGTAATTTAGGCTCAGAAGATTCTCAAGCAGGAGATATTAACCTCAACGCCACAGGTGCAATCGCGATCGATTCAAGTGTTGTTAACAATACAGCAGGAATAGGGAATGCAGGAAATATAAACCTTACTACAGAATCTCTTTCTTTAACTAATGGTGCAGACATTAATAGCAGTACCTATGGAAGAGGAAATGCAGGAAATATAAACGTTAAAGCAACTGACACTATTTCTTTGGATTCTAGTTATATTCGTAGCAATGTAGAAGAAGGAGCAGTTGGCAATGGCGGTCAAATTAAGGTTGATACGGCAACTCTGAATCTAACTAAAGGAGGACAAATACTTAGTATCGTTCGTGAAGCGAGAAATAATCTTCCTGCTGGAGAAGGTAAAGCGGGAGACATCACTGTTAATGCTCGTGGTGCTGTGACTTTGGATGGAGTATCTGAAGATGGAAGTAACTTTTTTAGTGGACTATTAAGTACTGTAGGAGATGGTGCTATTGGTAATGCTGGTAATATTGAAATCACGTCGGAATCTTTAGCTTTAAATAACGGTGCTAAGCTGACAACGGAAGCTTTTAGAAATGGTAATGCAGGTAATTTAACTGTAAATACGTTAGAAAATATCTCTTTAAATAATAATAGTGAAATTAATAGTAGTTCGGGCTTAGGCACTGGTAATGGTGGCAATATCGCTCTCAATACAGGTTCGTTATCAGCTACTCAAAGTTCTCAAATATCAGTTTCTACATTTGGACAAGGCGATGCAGGTAATGTAAACATAACTGCTCGCGATCGCATTTCTTTTGATGGAAGAGATGCAAATGATGATTTTCCCAGTGGGATTTTTACTAGTGTGGGAACTGAAGCGAATGGAAAAGGTGGAGACATAAATATCGATACAGGTTCTCTGTCAATTACTAACCGCGCTCAGTTTAGTAGTTCTACTGATGGTCTAGGCGATGCAGGGAATATTTCGATCGAAGCACGAGATGAAGTTTCTTTGGTAAATTCTCTTATTATTTCAGAGATAAGCGAGGTAGGAGGCGTTGGAAAAGGCGGCGATATTAATATCGATACAAATTCTTTAATCCTTAAAGATGGTTCTGCACTGCTTGCTGATACAGAGAATCAAGGAGATGCAGGTAATATTACAATCAATGCTCGCGATCGCATTTTTATGGAAGGAAAAGGTTTGGATGCTGAATCTAACGCTACCGATTTCGTTGCTAATCAGATTACATCTACAACAGAACCAAGTAATGTAGCACTCGATCTAGGCAGTAAAGGAGGAAACATATCAATCTCTACAGCATCTCTTTCGATCGCAGATGATGGGTTTATTAAAACTAGCACCTTTGGTAAAGGAGACGCAGGAAATGTAACCATTTCTGCTTCTCAAGGTATACAGATGACAAAAGGTGGTCTAATCAGCACTGGTGTTGAAAAGGGAGCTAGTGCTAATGCTGGGAATATTGAAATCACCTCAAAATTTCTTACTTTAACCAATGACGCTGAAATCAATAGCAGTACAAAAGGAAAAGGAGATGCAGGAGATATAACTGTTAATGCCAAAGATAATGTCTCCTTAGATGGAGGGCTTATCTTAAGTACTGTAGAAGCAGGAGCAGTAGGCAATGGTGGTCAAATCCAGATTGATACGGGAAATTTTTCTATGACGAACAAGGGAAGAATAACCACTTCCGTTAGTATAGGAGATCCACCTCCTGACATTGGCAATGAAGGAGATTTGATTGTTATATCTCCTGAGATTTTAGAAAAGATTACTAATTCTGGCATTGGTAATGCAGGAGATGTAATTATTAATGCTCGTGGGAATGTCAATCTCGATAATAACGGATCTATTGCTATTGCTAGTAGTTTGGAACCTGGAGCTACAGGTAAAGCAGGTAATATCAAAATTACTTCAAATTCCCTTGCTTTAACTAATGTTTCACAAATTCTTAGTAATACTTTTGGTATTGGCGATGCAGGAAATATAACTATTAACGTCCGTGGGGAAGTTACTTTCGATGGCACAATTAAACTTGGAGATCGTCAAATTTCTAGCAGTATCTCTAGTGGTGTAGGACCTACAGCGAAGGGCAAGGCGGGTAACATTGACATAACAGCAAAAACTCTCTCTTTAACTGATGGTGCAGACATCAGTAGTAGTACTTTCGGAATTGGAAGTGAAGGTGGTAACATCAACCTCACTTTCGATCGAACTTTGAAGATGCGTAACAATAGCCGCATCTCTGCCCAAGCATCTAACAATGCTAGTGGTGGTAACATCACTATTAATGCTCCCGATGGTTTTATCGTTGCTTATCCCAACCAAAATAACGATATTGTTGCTACTGCTCAAGAAGGGGAAGGCGGACAAATTACTATTAACTCTAAAAGTGTTTTTGGTTTCGCTTCAGAGAACATTCAATCGAATCTCTCTTCTGAAGAACGCAATAATATCTCGAACAATAGAACGAATGATATTAACTCTACTTCTAATACTTCAAGACCGAGCGATCGCTCTTCCATTATCATCCAACCTCTAGATACCGTAGAAAGATCTCCCGAAAATTTAGTCGAACCAAATGAAACAGTAGCTCAAGCTTGTGGTGCTGGTAGCAACGGAGAATTAACTAACAGCTTTACCGTTACAGGACGTGGTGGTTTGCCTCATAGTCCTACCGAACCGCTGAAGAGTGAGGCGGTTAGAGTGTCTGGTGGGCAGGAAAGCAGAGGAGCAGAGGAGCAGAGGGGCAGAAGAGAAGAGGAAGTTAAAGTTAGCGATCTCCCGCAGGGAGTGCTACGCAATCGCAAAGTATCATCTGATGAAATTATTCCTGCACGGGGAATAGCGATAAACGAAAAAGGTCAAGTCGTACTGACTCGTTATCCCACACCAAATACTCCTCAACGAATTACTGCCCCTCAACAACCGAATTGTTCGAGTTCTTTAACTGTAGAAGAATTTCTGGCAATGGATATTAAAGAACACGAATTGGATGAATGGCTTGACAAAGAACCAGTTAAATCGTTTTTGACCGATATGTTGTACTCATTTATCGAACAACAACATTAAAAATTTGGCGTTGCTGAATAAAGATCTGAAACGATAAGGAATAGAACTGCATAAAGTTTGCAGAAAATCGCGATTTTCGTGGCGATCGATCGACAAAAAAAAGTTCGATCGCATTTCTTAATAATCATATCCGCTCTTCAGCAACGCCAAAAAATCTATTTAGTTTGAGAATAACCAACGATAGTTTTCAATAATACCGATCGCCCAGAAATACTTTTACGTCGATCGCTCAAAATATCCAAGTAAAATACCGCCAGCTTCATCTAAATTACTACCAAAAGTAATAATTCCTTCTTCATGTCCGCTCATAGCAATAATTTTTAAATCTTTAACTCGCTCTTCCCTACACAACCTAATAATTTCTTTTGCCATTTCTGGCGTACCGTAGGCACAATTACGAGCAGTTGTTGGGACGCGATCGAGCAGGTTTTGCCATAACTGAAGATGATGGACGTGAATGACTGCATTAATATTAAGATTAGCTTGATAAATAGCAGCGTGGGTTAACGATTCTGAAGAAGATGCGATCGGTCCAACGCAAGTAACAAAATTTTTATCCCAATCAAAATCAACAACTGTGGTGTAGTGCTGTTCGTTTAGACAAGGAATGCTTCCCGTACTCGTACCAGAAACAATAAAACTTTTCGCTCGATCGCTACTGCGAATACTAATATTTCCAAAGCCAATCCCATTCTCATATTCACCGATCAAATTTAATTTGTATAAATTATTGCGCCAACGATTTATTTCTAATAATTCATTGGCTGCGATCGGCAAAGCTTTAGTCCAGTTACATTGATATTTGACATAACCTTCATCGATTGTCATAGTTCATGTTTATGGTTCATGGTTCATTGCCAATCGCTTGCTTACTCATTACTCATTACTCATTACTCAATGGGAGGTTCTTTATCTGGGGTACAAGGTACGGGAGGCTTGGCTTGACTGATAGGTTCTGTAGAACTGTCAGTTGTTTGTGCTTGTGCCATCATAGCCGCAGTTGTTTGCGATCGCACGGCAGATATGGTCTTTTGTACTTGAGGAGGTAGCGAGGTATCGAGATTTTCTTGTCCTGGGCTTAAATCGGCAGCTAGTTTACAAACTTGATAGAAATGATTCAAATTCATTTCTTGAGGAGATTCTACTTTTCCTTCGGAAACAGCAATCCTTTGACCTGCTTTTAAAGAAATAGTTCCTTCTCCTTGCGGATTAGATACGGTGACGGGTTGGTTTAAATTATCGCTTAGCACGCCGACAAAAGTAGTTTTTTGTCCTGAGTTATGTTGTACCCAAATTGTCGATCCAGTAGTGGCAATGTTGGCTTCTGGTGTGACGACTGTACCGCCTTGTTGTCCTGGTACAAACATGAATAAACCAGTACCGTTAGTCAATTGAAAATTCCTCGTACCTGGAGTAAATCGAAAGAGGGCATTTCCTCCCAGTCTAACTAAAGAACCTTCATTAAAAAGCAAATCTGCTCGCGACTTACTAGCAGTCCGAACTGCATCCATCGGTTGAATTTCGTCTTTTATTTTGGCAGAACGAGGCTGACTGTCTTTTCGTACGATTTGTACTCGATCGATTAGTTTATAAATTTCTGCTTCGGTTAATAAATTCGATTGGGCAAGTACGGCAAACATACTCAAAGTACTCATCAAAATACTGGCAAAAATGCTCGAACTGAAAAATTGAATTTTTTTGCTCATCGATCGCGCCATTTTTAGAAAAGATCTATTTAAGAGCTAATTTACAACTATTTTCAGATCGATAGACTGGATTCAATTTTAATAGATAAGCTTTTCTCGATCTTTTTCGATCTTGAGTTTTAATATTTAAATGTGTTTTTTTGCTTAATATAAATTCATGCGCTACGATGACCAAAATTCATGCTAACAATTTTCTAGATATTGACGAAATTATTAGGGTTTGAGTAAGATAAAAAGGTAGCTTTGCAGGATTCGTGTGTCTATTTTTAAAAAAGACCTCTACAAGCTTTATTTCTCGTTACCATAGCAAAATAATTACGAATCTCAAATTGTAACTGCTTGTAAAAATTATTTGACAAAAGAATCATTGTCTGCACAAAAAGCAATTCAGTAATTTTTCGGACAACAAACAACTCGAAAACCAATATCGTTGCTTTTAAAATTATGAAGGATTTAATTCTAGGTCAATCCTAACTTTTGGTAATGAAGCAACCGCAATCCATTGCGTCTGCGTGATGGGAAATTTCCCAATAGACTTGTTGCGAAATAAAAGTATCGATCGCGATCGCGACTAATATAATACTATTTCTCAAAAGTGGCTAGATAGATCGTAACTCTGAAATAACGATATATTAACAACTTAGATCGACTAAGTCAGAGAGTGACTTTTGAGAATTGATATAACTTCCTCGATCGTCAATAGTAACGACATCAAAATCAAAAAAATTGCCGCCTAATTCTCCTACCATATTGAAAATGTTTAATGGGCTATTCCCGAATCACTATGAACGGTTTTGTATTGTTGGTAAAGCAATCCAGCTAAACCTGCTATAGAACCACTACCGCGATAAATAAATAACAAGGCGGAGAGGATCGCTCCTTTTCCCATTGGTAAAGATAGAAGCAGTTTGAGTAGTCCGATCGAAATCAAACCAAGTCCTTTAAAACAGCGCGTCGCTTGAATTTTCAAAGAAGGATACAGCTCTTTTTCAACAAAACTATGAATGCCATAAGTGCTGTAACCACGTTGTAAAATCCATTTAGCATTAATGCGTGTTGGTGAAATCCATTCATAAACGATCGCTTCATCCGACCAAACAATTTTATAGCCGTTGCGATGTAGCGACATGAAAAAATATACATCTTCTCCACCCGCGATCGCAAAACGCTTGTCAAATAAGAGATCGAGTTTTCTAATAATTTCTCCACGAATCAAAACATTATTAGTAAAAGCGACGTGTCGTTGCGTTCCTGTTTGATAGCGCGAATGCTCGAAAAATTTGCCTTCTTTGACCCAACTAGGAAGATCCAAATCTTGAAAACAGGGAATTACTGGCCCCGTAACGATATCAGCATTGTATGTTTTTTGGGTTAACAACAAACGTTCTAGCCAATCGGGAGCGGGTACTTCGTCGTCGTCGATAGTGGCAATAAATTCTGTTTCTTTACTGGCAGTGGCGATCGCGCGATTGCGAGCATAAGAAATACCGCGTTCTGGTTCTAAGTCGTATTTTAGCTGCCATTGAAAATCTGCTTTAATTTCTTCAATTACAGCCGAAGCAGAACCTTCTCGATCGTTGTCGATTACAATAACTTCTAAATTGGGTCGAGCGCAATTTAGAAAAGTTAATCGATTAATTCCATCTAATAATCGCCTCAAACTTTGAGGACGCTTGTAGGTGATAACGCAAATTGAAATTAGCATATTAGACCGACGATCGACATTCAAATATCAAAAATTCTGACACGATGGACAAAAAAATAAACTATCGTTCCGTACAAGATTGTCTAAAGGGAGCAATTTCATCGCAAGATTAAAGAGATCTTGATGGGAATGGGTAATAGGCGATCGTTCATGGGTAGTTGTCATGACCGATAACCCCCTAACCCCTAATCCCTATTCTTATTACCAAGCTGGATCTTCATAGACGTTAATCGTTAGTTTTTGCTTACCTCCAGGAATTGCGGAAATACAAGCACAAACGCTTACACCACGATCTATTTCTACTTCGCAGGCATGACAAGAACCCATCAAACAACCAGTGGGAATATATACTCCCGCTCTTTCTGCGACTTCTAACATTGGCTCTCCTGATTCTGCTTCGATCGTGACATCGTCTGGTAAAAAACGAATTTCAACAGTCATAAAGCTTCCCTACGTACAGTTCATTAATAAATATTAATAATTGTTAGGAAGAATTGTTGTCAAATTGATATTAGCTTCAACTAGATCGGCAAGGTTTGTCAAAGAAGATTCTCTTTGTTCGCGATAGTTGGCAATTCCCGTGGGCAGAGAAGACAATCCTCGTTGTTTGCGTAAATAGTTCAACCAAGTGCGTCGCCAAGGGCCATTATCAAACAAACCGTGGAGATAACAACCCCAAATTGACATAGATCGATCGACCATTCCCAAAGCAGGATCGTCAAAAATCGGCATATATTCTATACTCATATCTCTGCCTTTCAAGTAAATCAAGCGCGTGCGCCCTTGATGAATTTCGTAGCCGTCAACGGGCAAACCAGCTTGAGGAAATTTGGAAGTTACTTGACGCTGACGAGCGATTTTATTAGTGGTAATTACTGTCTGTAAGGGCATCAAACCCAAGGCGTTAAACTCTCCTGCTTCGCCTTCAATACCTTCGGTGTCAGAAATGCGTTGTCCGAGTATTTGGAAACCGCCACAGATACCTAAAATCGTTCCTCCTGCGGTGGCATATTCTTGAATTTGTGCTGCCATGCCGCTTTTTTGCAGTGCCATCAAGTCAGAAATCGTTGTTTTCGAGCCAGGAATAATGACAGCATCTGGGTGTCCCAAATTGTCTTTGAGTCCGATATACTTAACCGAAACGCTCGCTTCTGCTTCTAGGGGATCGAGGTCGGTAAAGTTGGCAATTCTCGGCAAGCGGATAACAGCAATTTGTAGTTCCCGATTTGGTTTGTAAGCACGTCTTTCTAGCAAATCGAGGGAATCTTCGGCAGGAAAAAATTGCTCGCTCCAAGGAATAACACCAATTACGGGAATGTTAGTTCGCTCTTGTAACCATTGGATGCCTGAGTCGAGCAGCGATTTTTGTCCCCTAAATTTATTGATAACAATGCCTTTAATCAACGCTCGCTCTTCTGGTTCGAGTAATTCTAGCGTACCGATAATGTGGGCAAAAGCACCGCCGCGATCGATGTCTACGACTAAAATAGTTCGCGCATTCAAATACTTGGCTACGCGCATGTTGGTTAAATCGCGGTGTTTGATGTTAATTTCTGCTGGACTTCCCGCACCTTCACAAATAACCAAATCGAATTCGATCGACAGACGATAGAGACATTCTTCGATCGCCTCCCATCCCATATCGAAATACTTTTCGTAATATTCCGCCGCCTTAGTTACACCGACTGCTTTACCCTTAACGATTACCTGAGAAGTCATATCTCCTTGGGGTTTGAGTAAAATTGGATTCATCTCCGTTCGTGGAGTGATTCCCGCCGCCCAAGCTTGTACTGCTTGGGCGTAACCAATTTCCCCTCCCGTATTGGTAACGTAGGCATTTAGCGCCATATTTTGCCCTTTAAAAGGAGTAACGCGCCATCCCTGCCTTGATAACATACGACATAAAGCTGCGGTCAGAAAAGATTTTCCTGCATGGGAGGTTGTCCCTACCACCATAATCGCTTTCATCCGTTCATTCCTAGCTAAAACTACCACCTTTATAACAGTAATTTGGAGGTAACGGGTAATAGGGGGTAGGGATTAGGGATTGGGGATTAGGGGATCGAGGGCACAGGAGCAAATTAATTCTCAGTACTGCCTTACGGCTTGGCTTATGCCTACAGCACTATAGTTTCAACCAGCGATTGAGAATATTAGCAATGCGTTGCCAAAATGTTGGTGGGGGAAAATTACCCGCTCGATCGAACCATTTAGCAATTATTTGTCTTCCCAGTGGCGTGAGCCGAAAACTGTCTGTCAGTCCTTGTCCGTCTACTTCTCTTCTAAGTATACCGACGCTAATAAGCCAGACTAGTTCGCTGTCGGTTTTGTTTTCTGAAAGCATTTTTTTTGTATAATTTTGTTGCAATCCCGTAGCACCTGCAATGATGGGGATGGGTACGCTTCGATCCCGCATGGCAGCAAATAATTCTAATAAAAAAGGAGAACAGAATAAAGCGATTTCTGCTCTTTTAATCACGCGATCGCTATATTGAGTCGAACTCGATCGCTTAGTTTCGAGCGATGTAGAAGTCATTATTTAGAAAAGTTAGTTATTTATTTGGATTTTTAGTTCACATGTCTTAATATCCTAATAATAATTTGCTAAAAAAATCTGCATAAACTCTAAATTTCAATTTGTTGTTTCTGAGTCAAACACATGGCAATTCCTTTTTCTAGGTAGGCGGCTTCTGAGAGAAAGACTGGATACACCGTTGATTTTCCTGCGTAGACGATCGTTTGCTCTTCAAAGGTTAAAAACATAGGATTGCCTGGATGCAGGGGCATATAATCCTTAAAATGCAGGTCTGGGTGAATCATTGCCAGCAGTTCTCCATGGCGATCGCGAGGATAATCGACAAGCTCTACGCCTTGATATAAAGTTAAAGTCGGCGGGATTGACAATGCTTTCCCTTGATTGTAAGCATCTAGATAATTCAAAATGTGATAGACAAGTTGTTCGGTTTGCTGAAATAGGCTTGCATTCAAAACTCCTTGGGCGATAGGTCCAATTTCAACCGTACAACCCAACTCACAAATCGAGCGCAAAAAGGGGCTGTCTCGTTTTCGATCGGGCCAAAAGTAAACTTTTACTAAAGGATAAATAGCACTCAAATAAGCAGCCAAACGCAGATTGAACGGGCGATCGCCAGAGGGAATAATCGTCAATCCCATGTTGCTAGTCGTGCTGTGTAAGTCGATAATAAAATCTACGCTGGGATTTCCTTTTGGTCCAATTGCTTGGTTGATTTCTCTAGCTCGGTTGTTTTCGTAACTAATTAAAGTTTCATTTTGAAGGTCTTGACTGGAAAAACAACGATTTAAATCGCGATCGATGTAGCGTTTTCTCTCGAGACAAGCTTGTGGATTTGCCAGTAGCGACACCGTTTCAAAATTAAACCGTTGAATTGACAGAGGCAAGCGGGCAAATTTGTTAACCAGATAAATACCTGTCAGTTCGTTGCCATGAACGCCAGCAGTTATTGCTACTCGATTGATTCGCTGCGGATTTAGATTCATAGCGTTCCTTTTTCTTTATATTGAGTTAAAAATATAAAATCTAACCAAGCGATCGCGTTGCACAATTGTCATAAGATTGATACTGAACTAAACTAATCGTTTATTTTTTGCGAAAACGCACCCCTGTTGAGGAAAGATTATGAGCAATAGACCAATTATCCTCGGTATTGTAGGCGATAGTGCCGCAGGTAAAACTACTCTGACACAGGGAATCGCTCAAATTTTAGGCACAGAAGACGTTACAATTATTTGCACTGATGATTACCATCGCTACGATCGCAAACAAAGATCGGAATTGGGTATTTCTGCTTTGCATCCCGATTGCAACTATCTTGATATCATTCAGCAGCATTTAGCTCTACTCCGTACTGGACAGCCAATTCTCAAGCCGATTTACAATCACAGTACGGGTGCTTTCGATCCTCCAGAGTATATCAAACCGAGAAAATTTGTGATCGTTGAAGGCTTACTCGGTTATTCTACTCGCGGTATGCGCGACAGCTATGATGTAAAAGCCTACTTAGCTCCTCCCGAATCTTTGCGACATACTTGGAAAATCAAGCGAGACACCCGTAAGCGTGGTTACACCGACGAACAAGTACTCGAACAGATACGCCAGCGCGAATCAGATTCAGAAGCTTACATTCGTCCTCAACGTCAATGGGCTGATGTTGTCGTTAGTTTCTATCCACCAGAGCAAGAGCAACAATTAGCCGATTTACTTTTAAATGTGAGTTTAGTACTCAGACCGACGATTCCTCACCCCGATCTCTGCAAAATTTTAGATGCTGAAGGAAATCATCTCGGTTCGGCAATTCGTCTCGAACTCGATCGCGATATGGGCAAACCTGTAGATGTTCTTGAAATTGACGGTCATGCTACTGTCGAACAAGTTAAAGAACTTGAGAGAATGTTTTGCCATGAAATTCCCTATCTCGGTCAATTTTGTAGTTTGGAAGGCAATCAAAATCTTGGTAAATTAGTTGGTACGACGGGAGAAGTCTTACAAAGTTATCCTTTGGCGCTTACTCAGTTACTAATTACTTATCACATGCTTAAAGCGGCAAAAGTTAGGGGCTAGGGGCTAGGGGCTAGGGGCTAGAAAAGTTATTCCCTATTCCCTATTCCCTACTAAAATGCTTCATTTTCCAGAGAGTCAATTTTTTCCCAGCCGATCGTTTTTTTGCCAATTCTGAAAATAATACCGCTAGCTAATCCTAGTTGTTGAACTGCATCTACTAAAATATGTGCTTTTGCTTTTGTAGTAGGTAATAAGTTGGGGCAATTTTCAAAATCGATACACAATACAGTAGAGCAATCCCAAGGTTCTCGAAAAATTTTACTGGCGCGAGGGACGCAGGTTACCAAAGAACGGAATCGTGCGATCGCAGCTTTTTCAAAGCTTGCACTAGTATAATTCAGCGGAGATTCTCGATTTGCCATGATTCCTTCTCCTTTAGCTCCTACTAAAATTTTTTTACTCGATTGTTATTGTTTAATTTATTTTGTACCTATAAGCTAATATCTGTAACTCATCTAGGGGTTATCTGTCCAATTAATTTAAGGAATATTTCAAATTTGGTTCATGGTTCATGATTCATTGCTAATTCTCCCCTGCTCCCTGCTCCCTCTTTCTAGGATATTTCTGCATCAATTCTCTTACTTGTTCGGCGTGATAAGAACTGCGAGTTAGAGGAGAGGAAACAACTTGTAGGAAACCAATCTTCTCGCCAAACTCCCGCCAAGCTTCAAAGCGATCGGGAGTCACAAATTCTTGCACGCCTAAATGTTTTTGTGAAGGTTGTAAGTATTGTCCGATCGTTAAAATATCACAATCAACAGCGCGCAAATCTTGCATTACTTGGCGAATTTCCTCGTCTGTTTCGCCCAAACCCACCATAATTCCTGATTTGGTGTAACTCCAAGGCGCTAATTCGCGAGTGCGTTGCAGAAGTTCGAGCGATAGCGAATAATTACCCTGTGGACGCACGCGACGATACAAACGAGGAATTGTTTCTGTGTTGTGATTTAACACTTCTGGTGCAGCTTTAATGATGATTTCCAGAGCATTCCAGTTACCACAAAGATCGGGTATTAATACTTCGATCGTGGTTTTTGGAGAAATAGCCCGAATCTCTTCGATACAACGCTGAAATTGACTAGCACCTCCATCGGGTAAATCGTCTCTATTAACAGAGGTAATCACGACGTGATGTAATGCCAAACGTTTGACTGCTTCGGCTAAACGTAGAGGTTC
Organism: Xenococcaceae cyanobacterium; assembly: GCA_051657945.1. GTDB lineage: Bacteria > Cyanobacteriota > Cyanobacteriia > Cyanobacteriales > Xenococcaceae > CAZJTL01. The sequence continues at coordinate 47,387 of JBOFLQ010000280.1, forward strand.
GCTTGGATCGAGGGGTTGGGGTTTTTTCTCGAAATCAATATCGCAATAGGGACAAGCGCGAGTACAGGCTGGTCCCATAATTAAAAATGTAGCAGTTCCTGCCTGAAAGCATTCGCCAATGTTGGGACAAGAAGCTTCTTCGCAAACAGTATTGAGGTGTAAATCGCGCAATATTTCTTTAACGCTGCCAACGCGTTGCCATTGAGGCGCTTTGACTCTTAGCCAATCTGGTTTAACCGTCAATCCCGACTCGCTCCTTTGTGTTTCTAATTACTTTGGTATTTATTTAGTTTATCAATTGTTTGTGTCTGTATACTTATATGACAGAAATTTTTGAATTTGGATGAGATTTATGATTGACGATCGATTCTCCATAAAAATGTTAGGATGGAGGCTGAGAATACAAGAGATTAACGATTAAGTTTTTATTCGATATAGAAGGTTTTTTCCGTAAAGTATTGAGCTATTTCTTTTCTAATAATCTTGTCTCTCTAAACACAACACTCATTGAGAAGACAATCTAAATTATGTCAATTTATGTAGGTAATTTATCTTTTGAAGTTAGTCAAGAAGACTTAAGTGAAGTCTTTGCCGAGTATGGAACTGTCAAACGGGTTCATCTTCCCACCGATCGCGAAACAGGTCGTTTGCGCGGTTTTGCTTTTGTCGAAATGGAATCCGAAGCCAACGAAGATAAAGCTATTCAAGCTTTAGATGGAGCAGAATGGATGAATCGCGAGCTAAAAGTTAATAAAGCCAAACCTCGTGAAGACAAAGGCTCATTTGGTGGTGGTGGCCGTCGAAACAACCGTTTCTAAGTTTTAAGGTTAAATTAAATAACGCTTCTGGGTTAAAAGTAGATTGATTCTACATTACGTTCCCAGAGGCGTTTTTTTGTATAAACGAGCATCCCTAGCCCACCAAATATGAAGTCGAAAGAAGCTCCGCCATTTCAGGGCGAAATCTGTTCGATCGCTAACTAGTTGCTAAAAATAATCAATAATCTCTTTGTAAAGATTACATCTAAATCGACTTTATTGAGAGTAATTAGCCTTTAAATGAGAAATAATGATGACTTTATTCGAGTTAAACAAGTAAAAATAATCATAATTATTAGCGACTAAATTCTAGTTTAGAGGTAAGTTAGATTTCAAAGATTCTTGTATAGACTGAGTTTTACTGATTAATTCATTTTCTCGATCGAGTTAAAAACAAAAACTTATTAAGATTTATTATCAATAAGTATCACAAAAAGCATTTATGTTGCACTATCGAGAAATGCAACTCAAGCTTATTGCAAAAATATTGTAACAAGCTTGACCGAAAATGTAGAGACGTATCACAATACGTTTTTACACGAAAAGAATTAAATTGGAGATTCGAGCGTGCAAGCATACGGTAATTCAAATACAAAATATGATTGGTGGGCTGGTAATGCCCGTTTCGCTAACCTATCTGGCTTATTTATTTCGGCTCATGTCGCTCAAACTGCCTTAATTGTTTTTTGGGCAGGAGCATTTACCTTATTTGAAATTTCTAAATACGACCCCAGTATTCCTATGGGACAACAGGGACTAATCTTACTGCCACATCTAGCAACATTAGGTCTTGGTGTTGGTAAAGGCGGTGAAGTAGTCGATACCTATCCTTTCTTTGTCGTCGGGGCAGTACACTTAATTTCTTCGGCGGTTCTCGGTGCGGGTGCATTGTTCCATACCTTTAAAGGTGAAAGCGACCTCAAAGAAACTAGCGGTAATGCCCGTAACTTCCACTTTAATTGGAACGACCCCAAACAATTGGGTCTAATTTTGGGACATCACTTACTGTTTCTCGGTGCAGGTGCTTTACTCTTAGTTGGAAAAGCGATGTTTTGGGGTGGTTTGTACGACTCCACCATTCAAGACGTGCGTCTAGTTACTGCTCCTACCCTCGATCCTTTAACTATCTATGGCTATCAAACTCACTTTGCTTCGGTAAATAGTCTTGAAGACTTGGTTGGCGGTCATATCTATGTCGGTGTATTGCTAATTGCTGGAGGTATTTGGCACATCATTACCCCACCAATGGATTGGGCGAAAAAACTATTGATTTTCTCTGGCGAAGCAATTCTTTCTTATTCTCTCGGCGGTATTGCTTTGGCTGGATTTGTCGCTGCTTATTTCTGTGCCGTCAATACTTTGGCGTATCCCGTTGAGTTTTACGGACAAGTTTTAGAAGTAAAACTAAGTGTAGTACCTTACTTTGCCGACACGGCAAAATTACCTGTAGGCACGCATACCGCTCGTGCTTGGTTGGCTAACGCTCATTTCTTCCTAGCGTTTTTCTTTTTACAAGGTCATTTATGGCACGCCCTCAGAGCGATCGGCTTCGATTTCCGTAAAGTGACTGCTGCTTTAGATAATGCTGGCAACCCTCAAGCAGGTTCGCCTGTAGTCAGCAAAGCTAAAGCGGCTCAATAAAAGGGGATAGGGGTTAGGGGAAGGAGGTTTATTTCATGTCTAGTGTCATGCTTTTACTTTTGCCCTGTTAATCACAAATTTTCTATTCTACGTTTCGTAGGGTAGATTTTTTTTATTCCCATACCAACCACTCAGTACTCAAAAATACCTCTTTAGACAGAGATGGTTTTAAACACGAACGTGTTATCTGTTGTAAATATTTTAATGTATAGTGAATTACTTAATACTTATGTGACAAAATTTTTTTTTTCGATCGTTATTTTCCAAAAATGAGTTAATTTTTTTACTTATTGATAATAATTTTCAATAACTTTAAGATAACTACAGTAAAATATCATAAAAGTAATAACATAATGCAAAAATGTAATTGATTAGTTAGAAACAAGTAATGATAATAAACTGATTAACCATTCAAAAACTTACTGTTTCTAGCCTTTATACATATACGAGGCATAAAAATCATGCAAACTTTCGAAAAAACTGTAGCTCTTCCTTCCAAGTTGCAAAGTTTTAGTCCTGGTGAAAAAATGCCTTTACAACCAAATGCTTTTTGGTTATTGAAACGAGGTGCGATTAAAACTATGACTTGGGATGAAGAAGGAACGGTAGTAAATTTGGGTTATTGGGGAGTTAACGATGTCGTCGGGCAACCGCTATCTCAAGTAGAACCATATCAAGTTTTTTGTCTGACCTACGTAGAAGCAGTTTGCATTCCATTAAAACAATCTAGCGCGATCGCCGATGCTATTTACCAACACCTCAAACAAACGCAAGAATTACTATGCATTGTTCGATCGGAAAGAATGCATCAGCGTCTGATTAAAATTTTAGTTTGGCTGAGTCAAAAATTTGGACGCAGAGTCGAACAAGGGCAGTTAATCGATATCAAACTAACTCATCAAGAACTTGCGGAAGTAACTGGTGCAACTAGAGTAACTATTACTAGATTGCTCAATCAATTCGAACAACAAGGAGTTATCAGTCGTCCTCGCCGTTATGCGATCGTCGTTAATGCGCTCGCATAACGACAACTGAGCTTTTCAATTTTAAAGTTTTTTGAGCATTTTGAAGCTATAGTTCCAAGAAACATTTATGTTAGGATAAGCGGCTTTAAGATTTAGCTTCAAAGGTAAACAGATGGCAGATTGGCAAGAAATAAGTGGCGGAGTAACAGCTCCAAAAGGATATAAAGCGGCAGGAATTGCAGCAGGATTGAAACCGTCGGGATTGCCCGATCTATCATTAATTTGGTCGGATACAGAAGCGATCGCTGCGGGTGTTTTTACTATTACTCAAGTACGTGCTGCTTGTGTGGATTATTGCCGTCAACGCTTACAAGACAAAGCTAGTGCTAGAGCAATTCTTTGTAATGCCGGTCAAGCTAACGCCGCTACGGGAGAAGCAGGAAAACTCGATGCGATCGCCAGTGCTAGACTTTTAGCGGAAGCTTTACACATATCTCCAGAATTAATTTTATTAGCTTCTACAGGGGTGATTGGCAAAAGAATTGCCATGGATGCATTGGGTAAAGGAATTCCCAAATTAGTAGAAGCATTGTCAGAAAATGGTAGCGATGCTGCTGCTAAGGCAATTATCACAACAGATTTAGTCACCAAATCGATTGCTTTAGAAACTATTATCGACGATCGCCCCGTAAGAATTGGGGGCATTTGTAAAGGTTCGGGCATGATTCATCCCAACATGGCAACTATGCTTGCTTTTATCACTTGCGACGCAGCAGTTTCAACATCTTTATGGCAACAAATGCTAAGTCGGGCAGTAGATAAAAGTTTCAATCAAATTACTGTCGATGGCGATACTAGTACTAATGATACAGTAATTGCTTTAGCCAATGGCGAGTCGCGCGCGGCGGCGATTACCGAAATGGGTAAGAGTGCCAAAAAATTAGAAGAGATGCTCACAGCAGCTTGTCAGTATTTAGCCAAAGCGATCGCGCGCGATGGCGAAGGTGCGACTTGTTTGATTGAGGTGCAAGTATCTGGCGCACCTGACGAAGGATCTGCGTTGCAAGTAGCGCGTACTGTTGCTAGTTCTTCTTTGGTAAAATCGGCAATTTTTGGACGCGATCCCAACTGGGGAAGAATTGCGGCTGCGGCGGGAAGGGCTGGGGTACAATTTCATCAAGAAGATTTGCAGATTCAACTTGGCGATTTTGTTTTAATGGAAAATGGACAACCATTAGAATTTGACACAAAAGCAGCAAGTGATTACATGAAACAAGCTGCGGCTGGTGCTTATTTAAAAGAAGATACAGTTTTGATTTCTTTGTGCATCGGTAACGGTGCGGGTGTCGGTACGGCTTGGGGTTGCGACCTAAGTTACGATTATGTCAAGATAAACGCAGAGTATACAACTTAAACTACCTAACCTCTCTTCACGTAGTATGATAAGTTTTTTAATGTTCAACTTTCATCTGCGAACCATCTGTGAATAAGCCAAAAACTTGGAGCGATCGCTTTGAATCTTCGCTCAATCCCGCGATCGCTCGTTTTAATGCTAGTATTGGTTTCGATATCGAACTACTCGAATACGATTTGACTGGTTCTGTCGCTCATGCAAAAATGCTCGCTCATACAAGTATTATTTCCGCAGCAGAAGCAGAACAATTAGTCAAGGGATTGGAGCAAATTCGCTCTGAATATCGAGAGGGCAACTTTACCCCAGGCATTGAAGCAGAAGACGTTCACTTCGCCGTCGAAAGAAGACTGACAGAGATTGTTGGCGATGTTGGCAAAAAACTGCACACGGCGCGATCGCGCAACGACCAAGTGGGAACTGATATCAGACTTTATTTGCGCGAACAAATTAAACAGATTCGTAGATCGATTAGGGATTTTCAACAAGCATTACTATTCCATGCCCAAAACCACGTTGAAACTTTAATTCCTGGCTATACTCACTTACAGAGAGCGCAACCGATTAGTCTTGCCCATCATTTATTAGCTTATCTTGACATGGCGCAACGAGATTGGGAAAGATTGGGGGAAATTTATCATCGCACTAATATTTCTCCTCTCGGTTGCGGGGCTTTGGCAGGAACGACATTTGCGATCGACAGACACTATAGCGCTTCGTTATTAGAATTTGAGGGAGTTTACGGCAATAGTTTGGATGGAGTCAGCGATCGCGATTTTGCGATCGAATTTCTCTGTGCGGCTAGTTTAATTATGGTTCACCTCAGTCGTCTGAGCGAAGAAATGATTCTTTGGGCATCTCAAGAATTTAGCTTTATTAGTCTCAAAGACAATTGCGCCACTGGTTCGAGTATCATGCCGCAAAAGAAAAATCCTGACGTACCCGAACTAGTACGCGGTAAAACTGGCAGAGTGTTCGGACACCTGCAAGCACTACTCGTCATCATGAAAGGCTTGCCTCTAGCCTATAATAAAGATCTTCAAGAAGATAAAGAAGCAATTTTTGATGGAGTTAATACAGTCAAAGCTTGTTTGGAGGCAATGACTATTTTGTTGCTTGAAGGGATCGAATTTCGTACCGAACGTTTAGCACAAGCAGTTTCTGAAGATTTTTCTAATGCCACCGATGTTGCCGATTATTTGGCAGCTAAAGGAGTTCCCTTTCGAGAGGCTTATAATTTAGTTGGTAAAGTAGTTAAAACTAGCTTGAGTGCGGGCAAATTACTCAAAGATCTTACCCTCGAAGAATGGCAGCAATTGCACCCAGCATTTGAAACTGACATTTACGAAGCGATCGCGCCCAAACAAGTAGTTGCTGCCCGTAACAGCTACGGCGGAACTGGTTTTCAACAAGTACGCCAAGCGATCGAACGCGCCAAGACCAAAATTAGTCAAGATTAACTACAATTAACTCATTCAGGCGGAAAACTTCGATTGCGTAGCATTTTCGCCAGAAAGCGTTTCGAACTCCAAACTTCTATGTTTCGTATTTGGCAATTTGTGACAACTGTTTTGGGCATTATATTTCGTCATCCCGTTACTGGTACGACTATCATTCCGATCGCGCCAGATGGTCGCATTATTTTGGTTCGTCGTCGCGATACGGGACAGTGGGGTTTACCTGGAGGAGTAATTGATTGGGGAGAAGATATTCCTAATTCTGTACGTCGGGAATTGGCTGAAGAAACGGGATTAGAATTAGTTAAAATCAAACGTTTGGTTGGGGTTTATTCGGCACCCGATCGCGATCCGAGACTTCATTCAATTTGTGTAACCGTTGAAGCAGAGGTGAAAGGAACGCCTAAAACTATAGATACTTTAGAAATTTCAGATGTCAGAGAATTCGCGCTCGAAGAGTTACCTTTAGGCAATCTCAGCCACGACCACGATCGCCAGCTTAAAGACTATCTTAATGGTTTGACTGTTGTCGCTTGATGTTAGCATCAAATCGATCTCGACTTACTGTTCCATACTTAAAGTTAAAATTATTGCTCGATTTTTTGAGGATAAATTGTTTGAGTTAACAGCGTAAAAATAGCGATCATTTATGGTTCAAAAGTAATTACAATAAATAGTTGTTAGACTCCTTATAGCCGAGAATATGGCTATTTTTTTTTGTTAAAATCGAGCGTTTAATATTAATGAAAAAAGTTTTTTTGTTCTCTTTAATAGTTGCGATTAGCTTTTCTTGTCAAGTTATATCTCTATCAAAACCACAACACTCAAGCGATGAGCAAGAGATTATGAATAAACCTTCACCTCAAGCTTCTAAACCTATTAAACCAGCCAAATACGATCCCAATAAAGCTACTGAAATAGAAGACGGATGGTATAACGTTAATATTGGTGGAGGTGGTTATCTTACTGGCTTGTATTTACACCCTCTCAAAGCTGAGGCACTCTATCTTAGAACCGATAATGGAGGTGCGCTGAAATGGAACAAGCAAAAAAATAAGTGGGATCCTTTAACAGAATTTTTTACTCTCCCTGAAAAAAATAATTATGGCATTGAAGCTATTGGTTTAGATCTTAAAAATGAATCGACACTTCTGATTGCTACTGGTGCATTTATCGGACAAAAAGGTTACATATACCGTTCTACAGACGGCGGTAAAAATTGGAAAATAACCAACTTTGAGACTAATATGGGAGCTAACGAACCGAAACGATGGACGGGAAATAGATTAGTCATCAGCCCCCATGATAGTAACATCGTTTTTTTTGGTTCTCGAAAAGACGGTCTTTGGCGATCGCT
>JBOFLQ010000281.1:0-4513 GCA_051657945.1 Xenococcaceae cyanobacterium
TATTTCAATCGAGGAGAAAAAAATGATTATTTCCGATCTAAACTACATCGAAACCGCATCTGAAGCTGGTATTGAAGGTGGCGGCGTTTTTGCTGTAGCAGTTGACCTCAAACAAAACGCTTATTCCAAAGCTGTTGCTGCTGGTGGTATTAATAACAGTGCTGTTCTCTTCTCGAAAGTTGGTAGCATCACTGCTAATACCAACGCTAATTCTAATGCTAGCAACAACGCTCAATTCAGCATTAGGTAAGCTGAGTGATATAATTTAGTTTGAGTTGGTCTTGTTAAGACTCAAATCAAGCAACACAGAAAGAGTAAACTGCTGAGAGAGACATTAACAGAGATCTTTTAGAGCAGTTTGCTCTTTCGCTTTATTTGAAGATAAAAAAAATTCTAAATTAGTTGTTTATTAACAAAAGCATATCATTTCGTATTTTAAAAGTCATTTAAAATATTATAATTACATAATTAAGTACAACTAAAATAACCCAAATCTTTTTAAAATAATGGACTAATGTCATCCTCCTCCTTTCGCCCAATCACATCTGAATCAATCGTTGCTTACCTCAAGAAAAATATTGGGATTAGAGACACTTATCGTAAAATTCTCTCCCAAGAAATTATCGATCGCGCTGCTCGCGAAAAAGGTTTAAGCGTCAAACCAGAAGAAATTCAAAAAGAAGCCGATCGCGTCCGTCGTCAAAAGCGTCTCGAAAAGGCTGCCCAAACCTTTGCCTGGTTAACAGAGGAAATGATTTCCCCTGACGATTGGGAAGCAGGCATCAAAGATTTTGTCATCAGGCATAAGCTCGCCCAAACTTTATTTGCCGAAGAAGCACAAAAACATTTTGCTCAAAATCGTTTAGATTACGAGCAGGTTTTATTGTATCAGCTCGTTGTACCCTACGAACGTCTGGCGATCGAGCTACTCTATCAAATTGAAGAAGAAGAAATCAGTTTTTACGAAGCGGCTCATCTCTACGACATCGATGAAAAACGCAGGCATCAATGCGGTTGCGAAGGAAAGCTATTTCGTTGGAGTCTGCACCCTAAAATTTCTGCTTTAATTTTTAGCTCACCCGCAGGGCAAGTAGTCGGCCCAGTCAAGACAGATTTGGGATACCATCTGATTAAAGTAGAAGAAGTTACTCAAGCCGAACTTACACCTCAAATTCATCAAGAAATTATCGATAAATTATTTGAGGCTTGGTTAGAAGGAGAGATAAATTACAGGTTCTACAATCAAGCCGAGCCAAACTCACCTTCAGCCCCTAACCCAAATCCAGCCAATCAAACCCCTAACTCAGCCCCCAATCCTCCCAGTCAGGTTTCAGGGACGAGGGGCTAGGAACTAGGAGTTAGAGGTTATAAAAGTCAAGATAAAGACGCAAATCCCTGTAGAGACGCGAAATTTCTCGTCTCTAGTTTAATTTACACGCTGTCGGTAACGCTACTGAAGTTAAATTCATTAACTTTGATGCTAGGTATGACGCTACTACTAAAACGCTGTACGTTGCCGATCGCTTCTAAATTAGCCAGCATTTCTGGCAAACTTTGATTAAAACGTAAATTTTTAATTGGATAAGCGATTTTACCGTCTTCAATCCAAAAAGTTCCATCTCTAGTCATTCCCGTAACTTCTAAAGTACGGAGATTGACGTAACGAACGTACCAAGCTCGACTAACGAAAATTCCTCGCTCCGTGTTAGCGATTAGTTCGGATACACTTTGTTCCGAACCACTCATGACGATCGGATATAAATCTCCAGTGGGTGTTTTACCTTGTTGCTGCGCCCAATAGCGGCTGTAGGAAAGTGTTTGAGGAATACCATCTCGAATTATTTCAAGAGCGTTATTGGCTAAACCGTCGCCAAAAAAAGGAGCTAATTGTAGTAAAGGGTGTGTTGGATCGCGCTGTATCCGAAGCAAGGGATTAAACAATTGTTCGCCGAGGCGATTCCCCTCAAAATTGCCGCGATCGTCAGATTTCGACATAAAAGAGCGTCCTTCGTCAGCAGCTCTAGCATCCATATTCCAAACCACCCAGGGAATCAAACTGCTAGCAGCAGCAGCATCAAACACAACTGTATATTTTCCTGGTTTGACTTCGCGAGGGTTGCGAGACTCGATCGCGCGTTTAATGACTCGATCGCTTATTTCGGCGATCGGCAATTGTCCTAAACTCCAAGCAGTGCCGTTATTCCAACTAGATCCATTGTCAATTCTGGCAGTAAAACTATAATCGGCTTCCGTCGTTTGACTGATGGCTGATACTCCCAAAGAATTGCCGATCGCCTTGAGGGAGGTGCTAGTACTTAAAGTTCCCGATCCATCTACTCCTGCATGACGAGAAGCAGAACAAATTTCTCTGACTATTTCTCCTCGTTCACCTGGAGATAGATTAGCTGTTGCTACATCAAAAGCAGCATTTCTAGATTGGTAAGTTTGTTTTTCCAGCAGAGGCACCCATTCGGGATCTTCTGGCGCAAAACGGGCTAATTCTTCCGATCGCCCGATCGTTTGCGCGATCGCATCTATATCTATTTCTGTTGTAGAAGCAGAAGCGCTACGCTTGCCAAAATAGCTAGTTACTGTCAGTCGAAATCGATTTTTACTGACATTTTGACTGATTTGATTTTCCGAAAAACGACTCAGAGCAGATTCATCGCTACTAAGACTGACAAAAACTCCCTCTGCTTGCGATCGCGCAATTACTGAATCAATTAAAGATAAAGCTTCAGTGCGATCGAGTAAAGTTGGTAAAGTTGATAAATTCATAGTTTATGGGGCAATGGGCAATGGGCAATGGGCAATGGGCAACGGGCAAAGATATTACTCCCATGCATCTGTTGCCTGTTCCCTATCCTCTAATTTGTTTGACTAAATGACTTAATTCTGGCAAAATTAACTTCTCCAAAGCAAGTTTGACAGCGTTGCTAGAACCAGGCAAAGAAAAAATTAGTTTTTGACGGTAAATACCTGCAACCGCCCTCGACGCGAGCGCTCTCGAACCAATTTCTTGGTAACTCAAAAAACGGAAAATTTCGCCAAATCCTGGTAAAGTTTTCTCTAGTGAATTGGCAATAACATCATAAGTATTATCTCTTGGCGCAATTCCCGTGCCGCCATTAACAATTAAGACATCTAACTCGGTGCGGCTGCAAAATTCTTCTAATAGAGTTTTAATTTGAACTGGCTCATCTTTGACGATCGCATACGCACCAACTTGATGAGATGCTGATGAGAGTAATTGCTTAATTAACTGACCGCTGCGATCGCTTTCTTCATTACGAGTATCACTCACCGTAATTACAACACAATTTACAGTAACTTTCTCTATATCTGGATGAGGAATAAATTTGTCATTGGTCATGGTTCATCGTTCATGGTTCATCGTTCATGGTTCATCGTTCATTGCCCCTCTGCTCCCTAACCCCTAACCCCTAAACCCTAACCCCTAACCCCTTTTAAGAAGATTTAGTAAATTCTAATCCCTGTTCTTGGGCATATCTTTCCATAAAACGCATAAAACGCTCCCATTCTTCTAGCGATTTCATAATTAAAATCGCCTCTACTGCTGTCGGTTTGCCATTGACAAATTTACCTTTGACTTCTCTAGTGATAATTTCTCCTTCTTCGTCAATTAAATACATTCCAGTAATTTCATCACTACTTTCAGCGCTAAAAATTTTCGGAGAATCAAAATAAAAAGTTGCTGTGCCAGTATCACCACTACGAGAACGGGTTATCTTAACGTCAGGAATCGAATCTTCACTAACGCCTTGTGCAAATTGAATTTCTGCCATACTTGTTAATTATTTATTTTTATTAAGGTTTATTGTCATATCTTCTCACAGATACTTTACCCTTGCTTAACCATTTTCAAAAACTATTTCTAACCAAGATGTGCTATTTATATTACTTTGGCTCAGCAGTCCAATTAAAGACTTTATATGACTTTTCGTTCCGCAGCCGATCGCTTTTTATTATTTACCGCAATCGCGATCGTCACTCTTGTAACTCTTAATATTTTACCCGCTTTTCCTTTTGCTTCTTTCGGCAGTATTAAGCAGATAGAAATCGCTCTGCCCAAGGATGCTAATTTCATTAACATAAGAGATTATGGTGCTAAAGGCAATGGTACTAGCGACGATACCGAAGCAATTCGCCAGGCAGTAAAGACCAATTTCAATAGCGATCGCACCATCTTGTTTCCAGCGGGAACTTATCTAGTCAGCGATACAATCGCCTGGGGTGACAAAAACAGACAAAGTTCCCTAACTTGGCAAGGGGAAGGTTTTGGAAAAACTATTATTAAATTAAAAGATAATAGCAAAGCTTTTAGTAATTTGCAGCAACCGCATTCTTTGATTGAAATTAACGACAAAGAAACTGCAAGCGATCGCGCCAAAGCAGTAGGAAAAAATTATCTTTTCGATTTAAGTTTAAATATTGGTAAAAATAATCCTGGCGCGATCGGTATAAATTTTAATAACAGCGAAAATGGCGCGAT